>JAILJP010000032.1 GCA_024694625.1 Lachnospiraceae bacterium
GCCACCTCCCGCAGGGCACCCCACATAGCCCTTGCGACGCTTTCGCTATCCTCGGGCTATGGTCCCTCCCCTGCTCGCGGTGGCATGTTCATGTATGATAGAAAAGGATAAATATATGAGAGAAAATAAAGATACAAGAAAGTTTATAAAGATTCGGGGAGCAAATGAAAACAATTTAAAAAATATCAGTTTAGAGATTCCTCGCGATGAATTTGTGGTGCTCACGGGATTATCCGGCTCCGGTAAATCCTCTTTGGCCTTTGATACTATTTTTGCAGAAGGTCAAAGACGTTATATGGAATCTTTGTCCAGTTATGCCCGTCAGTTTTTGGGACAGATGGAAAAACCGGACGTGGAAAAAATCGAGGGTATGCCACCGGCGATTTCCATCGACCAAAAATCCACAAACAGAAACCCTAGATCTACTGTGGGAACCGTAACGGAAATCTATGATTATTTCAGACTGCTTTATGCAAGAATCGGAATCCCTCACTGTCCCAATTGTGGAAAGGAAATTCACAAGCAGACGGTGGATCAGATGGTGGATGAAGTTTTGACGTTGCCGGAGAAGACAAAGTTTCAGGTACTGGCACCGGTGGTTCGCGGGAGAAAAGGCGCCCAGGAGAAACTTTTTGAACGGGCCAGAAAAAGCGGATATGTTCGTGTGGTTGTGGACGGAGATGTTTATGACTTGGACGAAGAAATCAAACTGGATAAAAACAAAAAGCACAACATAGAAGTTGTGATTGACCGTCTGGTTGTAAGAGAAGGTATGGAAGAACGTCTTACCGGTTCCTTGGAAAATGCATTGAAACTTGGGAATGGTTTGGCGATAGTGGACATTATTGGAGGAGATCAGAAACGTTTTTCTGAAAGTTTTTCCTGTCCGGATTGCGGAATCTCCATTGATGAAGTGGAGCCGAGAAGCTTTTCTTTCAACAATCCTTTTGGCGCCTGTCCGGAATGTTTTGGTATTGGATATAAAATGGAATTTGATGAACGTTTAATGATTCCGGATATGTCCCTTAGTTTTAATGAAGGCTGTGTTCAGGTCCCTGGATGGCAGTCCAGTAACGATCCGAAAAGCTATACCCATGCAATTTTAATGGCGCTGGCTAAGGAATATGATTTTAGTTTGGATACGCCCTATGAAGACCTTCCGGCAAACATTCGAAAGATGTTTATCTATGGATTTGATAAGGTAGTAAAAGTTCCTTATAAAGGAAAGTTTGGGGAAGGCGTTTATGATGTACAGTTTGAAGGATTGATTGGAAATTCCCATAGAAGATACAGAGAGACAAAGTCTGAACTTTCTAAACAAACCTACGAAGAATTTATGGATATTTCTCCTTGCCCGGTTTGCCAGGGGCAGAGATTGAAAAAAGAGTCTTTGGCAGTTACGGTAGCGGATAAAAACATCTATGAAGTGACTACTATGCCGGTAAGGGATTTGAAAGTATTTTTGGATGAAATGGAACTTTCGGATTACCAGAAAAATGTGGGGCGTTTGGTGTTAAAAGAAATCAAAGGTCGTGTTGGATTTTTAAATGACGTTGGTTTGGATTACCTCTCTTTGTCCCGTGCGACGGGAACTTTGTCAGGAGGGGAAGCACAGCGAATTCGCCTTGCTACACAGATTGGTTCCGGCTTGGTAGGGGTTTGCTACATTTTGGATGAGCCTAGTATTGGATTGCATCAAAAGGACAATGACAAACTTTTGAATTCCTTAAAGGGCTTGCGGGATTTGGGTAATACCCTGATTGTAGTGGAACATGATGAGGATACTATGAGGGAAGCGGATTACATTGTGGATATCGGCCCCGGTGCCGGAGACCACGGTGGAGAAGTGATTGCCTGTGGTACCGCTGAAGATATTATGAAGGAGCCTCGTTCCATCACCGGTCAGTATTTGTCCGGAAAACGTAAAATTCCGGTTCCTAAGGAACGTAGAAAACCTACGGGATTTTTGGAAATCAAGGGTGCAACAGAACATAACCTAAAGAATATTGATGTAGACATTCCTTTGGGCGTGGTTACTTGTATTACCGGTGTTTCCGGTTCCGGAAAGAGTTCTTTGATTAATGAGGTATTGTATAAGAGTTTGGCAAAAAAACTCAACCGTGCCCATAAGATCCCAGGTGCCCACAAAAAGATTTTGGGATTGGAACAGTTGGATAAGGTAATTGACATTGATCAGTCGCCCATTGGAAGATCTCCTAGATCCAATCCGGCAACCTACACCGGTACCTTTGATTTGATTCGTGATCTTTTTGCCTCTACCCAGGATGCAAAGGCAAGAGGATATCAAAAGGGACGATTTAGTTTCAATGTAAAAGGGGGAAGATGTGAGGCCTGCGCCGGTGACGGTATTGTAAAAATCGAGATGCACTTTTTGCCGGATGTTTATGTTCCTTGTGAAGTGTGCCAGGGAAAGCGTTATAACAGAGAAACCTTGGATGTGAAATACAAAGGAAAGTCCATTTATGATGTTTTGGACATGACAGTAGAGGAAGCAGTGGACTTTTTCCAGAATGTTCCTTCTATTAAAAGAAAGATTGAAACCTTAAATGATGTGGGCCTTGGCTATATTAAACTGGGACAGCCTTCCACTCAGCTTTCCGGAGGAGAAGCCCAGCGAATTAAACTGGCTACGGAATTATCCAGAAGAAGTACAGGAAAGACCATTTACATTTTGGATGAGCCTACAACGGGATTGCATTTCGAAGATGTAAATAAGCTAGTGCAGATTTTGCATAAGCTCTGTGAAGGCGGGAACTCTGTTGTGGTAATCGAGCATAACTTGGATGTGATTAAAACGGCGGATTATATAATCGATCTTGGTCCGGAGGGAGGAGATCGGGGCGGTACCATTGTAGCCCAGGGGACTCCGGAAGAAGTGGCTAAGGTGAAAGATTCTTATACCGGTCAATATGTAAAAAAGTACTTAAAATAATATAGAAAAACTCGCAACAGGTTTCGAAAACAGACACCTCTGAAGGTAGGGATATCCCCGAATTGTCCTTACTTTCAGGGGTGTTTTTCGTATATCTAATATGTGTCTTTTAGGGTGCTAAAATATGTGCACTGTTAAAGTGTAGTATTGTGGAAAGGGAGCGCATATATGAAAAAAGGATTTTTGAAAAGAGTAACGGCTGCTGTTTTTACCGCCGCTTTACTTGTAACTTCTTTGCCATACACCTTTGTATCACGTGCATATAATCCGGAAGACGGGACGATATTGTCGGGAACCATTACCGACGAAGACAATTTGCTTTCGGGACAAACCTATAAACTTGGAGAAGATACGGTGTTTTCCGGAGACGGAGTGACCTGGAAGTTTGATAAAACAACAAGCATCGATCTTTACGGCCATGAATTGACGTTGGATGGCGTAACCTTGTCTATGGAAAAAGGCGGATTAAGCATCACAGACAGTATTGGTGGGGGAAGTATATCCTCTGATGCTGCAGAGATGTTTCATATAGAATATAAACGAGGCATGTTTTTAAGCCTTGAAAATATATCTTTGAACTACACGGGAGAAGATGAAAGCGTGATCCCGGTATACGGGGAATCACCGATTTACCTTGGAGGTGTAACCCTTCATACAGAAACCGATTATGCCATTTACGCCGATGAGGCGCTTTCTATGAGTGGAACTTCTATTTGGGGACCGCTTACCGCAGATGTGATTTTTGGACCCAGTGGATATCTCTCCTATGAGAAGGAATATTGCACCTTTCCTAAAAAAGTACGAATCAGTTTGGAAAATCTTGATTTTACCGAAGCAACAACCATTCCTGTGATTGACACCATGGGCGGTGGTGAAGTAGAAGAAAAGATTATGAAAAAACTGGTTTTTGTAGATGTGCCCGAAGATTGTGTTTTGATGTATCGCGGTGGGATTTACTGCGCGGTTCATGCAGACATGTTAGAACTGTCCGGCGCATATGATTTGGCTTCTTTAGATTTTCCCAACGTTTCTGTAGACGGAGAGGGCAACTATCAGATGGAGAGCAGTTATTACAAACTGACCGGAGATGTTTCCCTGACCACTCCTGCCTTGGACGGACAGGATTCCACCCAGGTTTTTCTTGGAGAAAACAAAGAAGTATTCATTGACTTAAACGGATATACCATGGATGTAAATGGTATGGAACTACGCATGAATGCCTCTGGATTTACGTTGATGGATTCCCAGGGCGGCGGTGCTTTAAACGGAGGATTGTCTTTCTATTGCACCGGAGCAGATTTGAATTTTGAGTCCGGAGTGTTCAATATTGCAAAAGAACAAAGAACCTGTATGTGCCGTGGCATTCCCTTCCTTTTGTTTGGAGAAAATTCTGTTACAGTATCTGATGCTGTAATTAATAGCTATTACGATAGCCATGAAATCTTCGAGGGAATGACGGTGAACTTTTCCATGACCGGAGGAGAAATTAATTTCTATCCCACTGATGCGATGGACTATCACAGAGATTTGTTTCAGATGGGAAGTCCGGCAAAGGGTGCGATAAATATTTCCGGTGGAACCATTCGCGTTGAAGGAAGAGGCGTTATCAATATGTTTAATCTGCTGGATGGCAAGATGCAAGTTTCCGGAGGAACACTTATTGTTGAAAATACGGATTTAGATTCGGTACCCAGCAGAAGTCAGACGTCTTGTATCATTAACAATGGCTTCAATATGCCGGTGGCGATTTCCGGAGGGGTATTTGAAACAAATTCGGATCAGTGTTTCATTGAAAATTCTTATTCCAATGTAAAGCCCAATTATACTTTCTCAGGAAGCCCCGAGTTTACTTCTGCTAAATATGATTTGCGTTTTAAACCTCAAAAGTTTTCAAAGCAAATGGGTGAAATGGGTATTGAACTCAAAGGTAATTTTAATATTGGAAGAAAGATGAAACTCTATACAGACCACGTGCCTACAGAAGAAGATGTGGTAACCTTTGTTTCCAATTGGACTACAAATCGTGGAGAGGAAGATCCTGCTGAGGTAATGGAAATCTATTTACCGGATGGTCAGAGCTGCACACCGGTTGTAGTAAACGGGAATGTTGTAAGCGGCGGTGTGATAGCTGCGCCGGAGCCGGAACCGGAATATGTGGATGGATTGGAAGTAATCGAACTTTCAGGAACCTATGCCTTAAATGCTTTGGAACTTCCCAATACGGAGGCTATTGCGGATAAAAAGGATCAGTATTACTGGGCAGACGGATATTATCGTTTGACCGGGGATGTGACCGTTACCAATGTGCTTGCAAGTACCAGTATGAAAATGGCAATTGTTCAGGCGAACCATGATATTGTAATTGATTTAAACGGTCATAAATTAAATATGGCGCCTGTTCGTTTTTCTACAACAAGAATGGATTCCATTACAGTTGTAGATTCCTCTACAGGAGGACAGATGAATGGCATGGTCTGCTTCTGGGGAAACGGAGATTATGAATTTGACGGCGGAACCGTAAATATGACCGGAAATGCCAGAGATATGAATCAGGCTTGGGCCTTTAATTTGACTGGTGGAGATTTGACCGTAGACGGTGCTGTGATTAACTGTTATCACGACAGCGATACCATTATGATCCAGTACGTCGGAAACGGAACCATTGCGTTGAAATCCGGTGAATTGAATTACATTCCTACCACAACGATTCCTACCTTTCATGATTATTTGATCTTGACATGGGGAGGAAAGGTGGAGGTCTCCGGAGGAACAATGAGAGCGGAGGCTTCTTCCAAAACAGTGTTAATCAGTACCTTGGATAATTGCGATATTTCCATTACCGGTGGAAAAATGATTTCTAAGTGTAATGGAACCAATGCCAACTATATAGCGGATACAAGAGTTATTGAATTGGATGCTATGGGAACCAAGGTAAAGACACGGATTAGTGGCGGAGAGATGGAAACCAATGGAGACGCTTGCGTTGCGGCACCGTATGATTCTACCGTAGACCTTGTGCTCGACGGAAATGTGTCCATGAGCTCAAGGGCTTATGACGTGTTCTATTCCGGCAATGTTGTTCCTATGACCATTAAGGGTAACTTTAACCTTGGAAGAAATATGAAGGTGTATACCAAAAAGGTCATCCCTTCAGAAACCAATCCCGTTGTTTTTGCAGCTGATTGGACAGAACTTCAGGGAGCGAAGGAGCCTAAAGACGTCTTTACGGTATATCTCCCGGATCAGACAACCAGAGATCCGTATGTTTCAGAGGGAGTAGCCCTTTGTGGTGGTTTGCCGGAAGATGCGGATACACTTCATGATACGGGAAACCATACCTGGAGCGGAGCTTTTGATTTGACTTCAAGCCTTCCTTCCGGTGTAAGTGAAACAGACAAAGCAAATAAAAAAGAAGTGGCCAGAGGAACCTATACGTTAACAGCGGATGTGGATTTCAATAATTCCTCTGAGAGTACCATTGAGTTATACATTAACAAAGATGTGGAAATCGACCTTTGCGGTCATGACCTTTCAGGAGATAATATTTCCCTTCACATCGATCAGGCGACAGGGGTACTTACCATTAAAGACTCTGTGGGAGGCGGACGTGTGACCGGTAATTTGGAACTGAATTCCACAACCTCATCCGCAGTACGACTTTTAGGTGGTACTTATGATTTGAAAGACCCCGCAGGAACCAGGGGCAGATATTACTTTGCCGGTAGTGAATTTACAGCAAACAATGCGAAGTTTATTACCTACGACAATAAGAACTACAGAGCGGGATTGTATATCAAAGCAGCAAAAACCTCTGTGGAAAGCAGCGAGGTGCAATTCAGCGCCAATGACAGATCTTATGCCTATGTGGTTTGCGCGGTATTTATCAAGGGAAATGCTTCCTTTGTAAACTGTAAGATCAGCGGTGTAAACACTGGCGGTGAAGTGGCAGCAGTGCAGAGAGAGGGCGGAAAGGCAGAGTTTAAAAACTGTATATTGACCTCTGAATCAAAGGTGATTACATCTTCCTACGGAACGAGAGCCTGTGCTCTTTATGACGGTGGACAGTATGCTTCAGGTTTTGCTGTTGTGGATGGTGGTGAATATATCTCCAACGGTCTTTCTGGTATTTATTGTTCCTGCAGCCTGACCCTTGGAAAAGCTCCCAAGGTTGCTTGTCCCGGAGAAGCAGACATTTTGTTCAGCAATCCTTTTTCAAATACAAACTATGTAACACTGGAAGAAAAGTTAAGCCCTTCAAATAAACTGAGAGTCGGATTTCGAAATCAGGACTTCTCGAAATTGGGAACGGATGCCAGACTCTTTGTAAAGAACTGGACCGATTATATGACAGGGGTATCTCCTTACCAGGTATTTACCATAGTAAATAACGAACTGGAATTTTCTGTAGAAGGAAACGGTCTTTACTATCGCTTGCAGGGAACCTCGCCGGCTCCTGTACAAGAAGTCGAACCTGCGGTAGAACCTACACCGGCAGTAGAGCCTGCACCTGTGACAGAACCCACACCGGCTCCTGTAGTTGTTACGCCTCAGACACCGGTAGAAGAAGTGGTGCCTGTAACAGAACAAACAGTGCCGGCTACGGAAGAAAAGCCGAATACTCAGGATGCGCAGAAGCCTAAGTCTGAAACAAAGAAAAATGCTACGGCATCATCCGGTGGAAACAAGAATGTGAAAAAGGAAAAGGTGAACACATCTTCTAAGGGAACAGCTACGGTAGTAGCGGTATCCAGCAAATCCAAGACGGTGATGCTGGGCTCAAAGGTAACGGTCAATGGCGTAAACTACACTGTGACCACAGTTGGAAAAAATGCCTTCAAAGATTGCAAAAAGGCATCCACCATTTCCCTTCCCAAGACTGTTACCACCATTTTGGGTGGAGCATTTACCGGAGCAAAGAAGCTTAGAACCATTAAACTGAATATCAAAAAAAGCATTACGGTAAAGAAGAATGCCTTTAAGGGAATTAACACATCCAATGTATATATTTATGTAAATAAGAAAATGTCCAAGACTGAATTGAAGAAATTCCAAAAGGAATTAAAGGCGGCAGGATTCAAAGGCACAGTAAAGAGAAAGCTTTAAAATAGGATTGAAAAATCAAAACAAATGGCTATAATGGAAATATAGTGCCGGATTTTGGTCGAAAGGAGACGTTAATCATGCCGTTTAATTCAGCAGATATTGGAATAGATTTAGGAACAGCAAGTATTCTTGTATACGTAAAAGGTAAGGGCGTTGTTTTAAAGGAGCCCTCCGTTGTAGCATTTGACAGAGATACAAATAAAATTAAAGCCATTGGTGAGGAAGCTCGCTTGATGTTGGGACGTACTCCCGGAAACATCGTTGCAGTTCGTCCGCTTCGTCAGGGTGTTATTTCTGATTACACCGTTACGGAAAAGATGATTAAATACTTCATTCAGAAAGCATTGGGAAAGAGAAGCTATCGTAAGCCCAAGATTTCCGTATGTGTACCCAGTGGTGTTACTGAAGTAGAAAAGCGTGCAGTAGAAGATGCAGCATACGCTGCAGGTGCCCGCGAAGTATTCATTATTGAAGAGCCTATCGCAGCAGCGATTGGAGCAGGTATCGATATTTCCAAACCTTGTGGAAACATGAGTGTAGATATCGGTGGTGGTACAGCAGATATCGCGGTAATTTCTTTGGGTGGTTCCGTTGTAAGTACATCCATTAAGATTGCCGGTGATGATTTTGATGAAGCAATTGTACGTTTTATGCGTAAGAAGCATAATCTTTTGATTGGTGAAAGAACAGCAGAAGATGTTAAAATCAACATCGGAACCTGTTATCCTTTGCCTGAACCTGAAACCATGGATGTTCGTGGTCGAAACCTTGTAACAGGTTTGCCAAAGACCATTGAAGTATCTTCCGAAGAGATGGAGGAAGCACTTCGCGAGCCTACATCCAACATTGTGGAAGCAGTACACTCCGTTTTGGAGAAGACTCCTCCGGAACTTGCAGCAGACGTTGCAGACAGAGGTATCATCTTAACCGGTGGTGGAGCATTGCTTCGTGGTTTGGAAGAACTTATGGAAGACCGTACCGGAATCAACACCATGACAGCGGAAGATCCTATGACTTGTGTTGCAGTGGGAACCGGACGTTATGTAGAATTTATGGCCGGAGATACCGGAATCAAAGAATCATAAAACCCAGGCGCTCATGTTTTTCATGAGCGCTTTTTATTTTGCTTTTTTTGAATTTATGGTAAAGTAATTGTGGAATTAATCCGAAATAGATATTGAGATGTTGTACGGTTTTTTATCAAGGAGATAAATCTTTTCATGGATGAGACCGTATTTACAAAGGAGGATTCATGGTAAAAGGTCTATATACTGCTTATACCGGTATGATAAATGAACAGCGCAGATTGGATACACTCACCAACAACTTGGCAAATTCCAACACTACCGGTTACAAGAAGGAAGGGGCAACCGCCCAGGCTTTTGATTCCACTCTGGCAATAAAAATTAAAGATACATCTTCCGGACAACTGCCCAAGAGAATCGGCAGTATCAATATGGGAGTAGATATCGGAGAGACTTATACAGACTACAGCCAGGGAAGTTTTAAGATTACAGACAAGTCTTCAGACTTGGCAATCAGCGGAAATGGATTTTTTGCAATTGAGTTTACGGATAAACAGGGTAATACTTCTGTGAAATATACCAGAGACGGAGAGTTTACCGTTAATAAAGACGGTTACTTTGTAACAGCAGACGGGGATTATTTATTAAATGCCAATGCTGCCTTAAACGGTCAGACCGGAGCTGCGGCTCACGTTCATGTTGACCCTCTTCAGGAGTATTCCGTTAATTCTCAGGGTATGATTTATCAGGGAGGGCAGGTTGTAGCCCAAATCGGTCTGGTGGATTTTACCAACTATGATTATTTGGCAAAGTACGGTGAGAATCTGTATGAGCCGGTTGAAGGAGCAACCCTGGTAGCCTCAGAGGCTTCCATTGAGCAAGGATGCTTAGAAACGTCCAATGTAAATATTGTGGATGAGATGGTTAGTATGATTACCATCCAAAGAGCTTATGAAGCAGGACAGAAAATGATTCAGACAGAAGATTCTACATTGGAAATGGCAGTTAGCCAGGTAGGTAGAGTATAAGCATTTTAGTTTGGGAGGCACGTTATGTTAAGATCATTATGGACAGCAGCATCGGGAATGCGTTCGCAGCAGACATCGGTGGACACCATAGCAAATAATATTGCTAACGTAAATACGACGGCATACAAGAGTCAAAATACAGAATTCAAATCCTTGTTGTATCAGACACTTCAAGCAGAAACCACAACAGCAAACGGAGAGACAAAACCTACCTCCGCACAGGTTGGCTTGGGAACGAGAGTTGCTTCGGTAAATGCATCATTTACCCAGGGAGCACTTTTGGACAGTTCCAACAATATGGCCTGTGCCATTGAAGGAAGCGGTTTCTTTTCCGTTCAGGGTTCAGATGGGGAAACCTACTATACCAGAGATGGTGATTTTAGTTGGACCATTGATGCAGACGGAACTCGTGTCCTTGCAAATGCCAGTGGTTTAAAGGTGTTGGATAGTCAGGGAAATCGTATTACACTTCCTGCCGGAGTGGGTGCGGATACCGCAACCATTGGCAAGAATGGTGCAGTAGCTTATAAACTTGCAGACGGAACTGCTGTGCAGACAGGACAGATTGTGGGCTTGTTCCAGTTTGAAAATCCCGTGGGCTTGGAAAAGCAGTCAGGAAACCTCTATTCCGTTTCCGATGCTTCCGGTGCGGCAATCAACGAAGCTACAACCAATTTGAATATTACCCCTTCCACCATTGCCCAGGGTTATTTGGAAGGATCCAATGTAAACATTGCCGATGAGATGGTGGAATTGATTATTTCCCAAAGAGCTTATGAATTAAACTCCAAGGCAATTACCACTTCGGATACCATGTTGGAAACCGCAAATAATTTGAAACGATAGTGAGGGCGGATAAATGAGTGATATTTCATTGATGAATGTTTCCGGGGATAATCTTACCTCCAAGGCCAGTGGATTGAGCTCTCAGTCTACCAAGGCAGAATTGGAAGATGCTGCAAAATCCTTCGAAGCATATTTTGTAGAACAGATTTTAAAAGAAATGAAAGAATCTGTGGACAGCACGAATTCCGATGAAGATTCCACGGTGTCTCAGTACACAGATTTTTATATGGATTCTACACTCCAATCCTTAGCGGAAGAGTTGGTAGATGAGTTTGGCGGAAATTTCACGGATTCCATGGTGGAGCAGATGGCCAGAAACTATGGAATTGATATTAGTGAGACAGAAACAAACAGCGAATCCTAGTAAATATAAATAGAAAAGGGCGATACCTTCTTTGGTGGCTGGAAGTGGCAATCAGAGAAGGTATTTTTTTACCTTTAAAAAGTAAAATTAGGTCTTTTCATTTTCCTTATTTTGGTATATTATAGACTTTGGACACAATATATAGTGTTTTTGCGAAAAATTATAAACAAGATTTAGTTTTTGTCTTGCATTAAATATTGAAAGAAAATGAAAGAGTAAAGAAGAGGGAGAATATCGTGGAGACTAAGATTCGTACCAATGTAATCAAAAGAAATGGTAGAGAGGTGGACTTTTGCGAAGACAAGATTGTTCATGCTATTGAGAAAGCCAATAATGAGGTAGAAGGCATCCATCAGATGAATGAATACCAGATTAAGGCAGTGGCTGACAAGATTTCAAAGCAGGTTGCCGTAATGTCTCATGCAGTAAACGTAGAGGATATCCAGGATATGGTAGAGACCGGTATCATGGAGATGCGTTGCTATGAAGTGGCACAGAAGTATGTGCGTTACAGATATAAACGTGAGCTTTCCCGTAAATCCAATACTACAGACAATGGTATTTTGGCGTTGATTGATCAGCTCAATGAAGAAGTAAAACAGGAAAACTCCAACAAGAACCCTGTAATTAACTCAACCCAGAGAGATTACATGGCAGGAGAAGTTTCCAAGGATTTAACAAGAAGAATTCTTTTGCCGGAAGAAATTACAAAGGCTCATGAAGAAGGAATTATTCATTTCCATGATTCCGATTACTTTGCAATGCGTGAGCACAACTGTGATTTGATCAATTTGGAGGATATGCTTCAAAATGGTACTGTTATTTCAGAAACCTTGATTGAACGTCCTCACAGTTTCTTTACCGCATGTAACGTTACCACTCAGATTGTGGCCCAGGTTGCTTCCAACCAGTACGGTGGACAGTCCTTTACCTTGGCACATTTGGCACCTTTTGTTGACGTTAGTAGAAAGAAAATCCGTCAGCAGGTAATTGAAGAGAGACAGGAATGTGGAGAACCTTTAAATGATGAAGTAATTAACAAGATTACCGAGAAGAGACTTCTTTCCGAAGTAAAATCCGGTATTCAGACCATTCAGTATCAGTTGATTACGTTGATGACCTGTAACGGTCAGGCTCCTTTTGTAACCATGTTTATGTATCTTGATGAAGTGGAAGAAGGTCAGATGAGAGATGACCTTGCCCTTATTATTCAGGAAGTAATGGTTCAGAGAATGGCCGGAGTAAAGAACGAGAAGGGTGTATGGGTTACACCTGCGTTCCCTAAGTTGATTTATGTGTTGGATGAGGATAACATCCACGAAGATTCCAAGTACTATTACTTGACAGAGTTGGCTGCAAAATGTACCGCTAAGCGTATGGTTCCTGATTACATTTCTGCAAAGATTATGAAGGAATTAAAGAAGGACAATGTTTATACCTGCATGGGTTGCCGTTCCTTCCTTACAGTGGAAGAAAGCCAGAAGAATCCCGATGGAAGCTACAAGTTCTACGGACGATTCAACCAGGGTGTGGTTACCATTAACCTTGTGGATGTTGCTTGCTCTTCCTATGGTGATATGGATAAGTTCTGGGAAATCTTAGAAGAAAGACTAGAGCTTTGCCATAGAGCACTTCGTTGCAGACATGAGAGATTGCTGGGTACAGTATCTGATGTGGCACCTATTTTATGGCAGCACGGAGCGTTGGCCCGTTTGCAAAAGGGTGAAAAGATTGATGAACTTTTGTACAACGGATATTCCACCATTTCCTTGGGATATGCCGGATTATACGAAATGTGCTACCGTATGTTAGGGGTTTCTCATACCGATCCTATGGGTAAGGAATTTGCCTTAAAGGTTATGCAGAAGCTTAATGATAAGTGTGCGGAGTGGAAGGCAACAGAAAATATCAGCTATTCCGTATACGGAACTCCTATGGAATCCACAACTTATAAGTTTGCAAAAGCACTTCAGAAGAGATTCGGAATTATCAAAGGCGTTACAGATAAGAACTACATTACAAACTCTTATCATGTACACGTTACTGAAGAAATCGATGCCTTCGACAAATTAAAATTCGAAGCAGATTTCCAGAAGCTGTCTCCCGGTGGAGCAATTTCCTACATCGAGGTTCCGGATATGCAGCAGAACATTCCAGCTGTATTGTCTGTAATGAAATTTATCTATGACAATATTATGTATGCCGAATTAAATACCAAATCTGACTACTGTGAAGTTTGCGGTTATGACGGGGAAATCAATATCGTTGAGGACGCTGCCGGAAAGCTCGTTTGGGAATGCCCCAACTGTGGAAACCGCGATCAGGAAAGAATGTCGGTTGCAAGACGTACCTGTGGTTATATCGGAACTCAGTTCTGGAATCAGGGACGTACACAGGAAATTAAAGACAGAGTGTTACATTTATCTAGAGGAACCAAAGTCCTAAAATAAAAAAGTCTCAAAATGAAAAAACGTGATAAAAGCGTTATTTATTTGGTTCTCAAATCAAATATAGAAGAAAAAACAGTCTCAAAATAATTTTGGGACTGTTTTTAACTAAAAAAAGGAGTGTTAATGTATTACGGACAAATATTAAAAGCAGACTCATCTAATGGTGTAGGTATTCGATTGAGCTTGTTTGTTTCTGGCTGTACAAACCACTGTGAAGGATGCTTTCAACCTCAAACGTGGGATTTTAATTATGGTTATCCTTATACGCCGGAAACTGAAGATTTCATTATAGAAGAAATGTCAAAGCCATATTATGATGGAATTACTATTCTGGGAGGTGAACCGTTTGAACCTTCTAATCAGGAAGAGATTGTAAAGCTAATTCGTCGGATCAAAAAGGAACTCCCTCAAAAAAATATTTGGATGTTTACGGGGTTTACTTATGAAGAGGACTTACAGAAAAGTCAACGTAAATATACAGATGTTACAGATGAAATATTGAACTCGATAGATGTGCTGGTAGACGGGAAATTTATACTGGCGCAAAAGAATCTTATGCTTAACTTTCGCGGTTCATCTAACCAAAGGATAATCGATATGCCAAAGACAAGGGCAAACGGCGCTGTTGTCTTGCATCCATTGAATAACTAGAAAACTTGTATTCTTTTTAGAATACAAGTTTTTTTATTGAGAAAAATATGGTTCTGGACATATAATATAATTAATTAATAGACATAATCTCAAAAAGGAGAGAGATAATGGGCACTGTAGTTGATATAAATTCAAATTTTCGTTTTGCTCCAAGGTGTGCAAAAGTTTTGGATGAATCTACCGGAGAAATAAAGCAGAGAATATTTATTGCTTTGAAAGACAAGAAAAGAAATCTTTACATATATAGTCCACTCACTTCAATGGTTTCATTTGCAAAAGGAAAGAAAGATTCGACGCAGTATAAGTATATGACAATTCTGTGTCATCTTTTTAATTATGTATATTTTGAAAAACGGATGATTAATGAAATATCAGAATTAGATTCAGCTATGGTTTCGGATTTTTTGAATGATTTTAGTAGAACGCATGGCAGACAGGACAGTAGTGATCATAAGAATATTATTATAAAGAGTATATTTCATACGGTTACGTGTTATCCGGATGTTTTGAAGAACATAAGTAAAAGTGACTTTATCGTAAGTGGAAAACACATTATATGGAGTGATGTGGATACGACTGTGTTGTTACCATCGGCTTCGAAAGATCAGAAGAGAAAACAGAATAAGACGACTGATTTGGAATTTTCGGAAGTGGTGAGGCTTTTGGAGATTATGCTGAATCGGTTTCCTAATTGTGCGTTTGGCTTTTATTTGTGTTGTTTTGGAGGCCTTCGAGTGTCTGAAGTGACGCATGTAACAGCAGAAGACATACCTATTATTTCGGCGGAAGCAAAGGCGTTTACGTTGCGTATTAGTGATAAAATTCTTTCACTTAATTCTCGTGGTGCTGACATTAAGCAATCAAAGGTAAACCGCCCTCAAAATGTTTATATTTTGCCAGAATTATTTGAACCCTTGTATAAAGTGTATAGGAGCACAATTACAAGTGGACCAATAATCCTTAATCGATATGGTAATCCGATGACGACGAGAGGTTTTTTGAAAAATTTTACCGTTTGTAAACAGCAATTAATAGAAGAACTAAAAGAGAGCAATCCGTACCGCGCATATGAGTTAGAACATACCACTTGGGGTACACATATTGGAAGAGGGGTATTTAGTAACCTTCATAAAAAATATAGTAATCAACCATACATACTTGCTACAGCCCGAGGAGATAAATCTTTTATATCCTCGATGCCGTATTTGGTGAATGATGAGGAGACTATAACGAATATTCAAAACATCATGGAGAACATGTATCGCGATTTGCCGAGAAAGAACAAGAATGAGAAAGACACTTAATTATCAGGGGATAGAGTATTATAGATTAAATGAATTGCTGAAAGAGCATCCTACGTGCGAGTATATAGCGGAACGAAAAGATTTGGCAAATATGGTTTTTTCGTTTTATGGTGAGCGATATGTCACGGCAGAAGGTTGGAATGAATTCGAAAAGCAGATAATGTTGTCGGAAGAGTATTATAATCCAGCGAATGTTGCAGATAAATATAAGTATAGAAGTGCAAATGAAGACATTTATCTATATCCGGTTTTAAATAAAGCGGTTTTGACATGTGAGCATAACGGATGCTTGTATTACAAGAAAAAAGATGTAGATAGTTTGCCGGATATCAGCGCCGTTTATTCGAAAGCTTATGGCATCGATTTGGTTCCTGTTTCTGAATTAGTAAGACATCATAATGATAATCGGTTATATGGTACGGGGAATATAGTGTTTTCTTCGAGAAATATCCGATATTTGTATTCTTCAAAAGAACTATTTAAGACTCCATATCAGGATTGCGTATATGGGAAATATGCAGATGTGTGTCGTGAGTTTGAATACCGGTGTGAAAGATATAAGGAAGAAGAATGGTTTGAAAACATTTTGGGAGGTTTTAAACCCGGTAAAAAAATAACATATGATCTTCTTAAAAAACATTATGTATCAGAAATAAATCATTCAAAATCTGCTTATAGGGAAAGTGTTGCGAAACGGTTTATAGCTAGTTCAAAGAAAATATATGAAAGTATTAATCGAGAGATTTTTGCTTTGAGCGAAAGTGAAATATATCAAAGAATAGGAATTGGTATTTTTTGCGAAAAATATGATGTCAAGTTTTTGAACTATATACAATCTGAATATCCTGACTTTTGCGCGGGGGTTAATTTTCGTATTCGGACAAACAATGTTTATTCTTCAGGCGGTGCGTATGTTATGCCGGCGGAGGATTTTGCTGAATTATATGATGCATCAGTCGATGTAAAAAGACATTTGAAAAACGCATGTGAAGATTACATGTATGCTAGGTACTGGCTATTTGTTTTGGTTTTATTAGTAAACTTTGAAAGGGGTAAAGACGTTGTAAATATGCCTATTTTAGATTTGCCGTATGAGTATGACTTATCATCTATTGAGAAAAATGGTTTATCAAATGCGGAAATCATTTTCATTAACAAGGTGTTTGGGATAGAAGCAAAGGGTATTTTGTCATCGAAGCGGCTTAAAAAGAAGGATTATTATACAACGACAGAGATTCTTCCTGCGTTGGCATATGCAATATATATTTGCAATACTCATGCTAAGGAAATGGGAGCCTTAAATCTGTTTGACGCAAGAAAGGGGTATTCTTCAGAACGAATTTTAAATAAGTTAGGACCGGAGTTTGAGGGAATCAACTCTAGAACTTTAAATTATACATTAGCGTATTATTTTGAAAAAACTGGGGATCAAGCAACTCAATATAGAAAGGATGTGTACCGCTATTTATCAATATTGAGAGGACATATGATGGAGACGCCGATGTCTATTTCAGCTGTAACTGCCTGTTACATTAAATCGTTGGCAGAAAATGACAATGTTGAAGAAATGGCGCGTGGAATAATAGAAAAAGGACCTTTTGGGTGGATGTATATAGCATTGCTTAACGCAGCTGAGTGCTTACCGAATAATACGAACATGGAGGTACAGGCGGTAGTAAATGCACGAGATATTTTTCGCCCTTCGGATGCTGAACAGATTTCCAAGTTTTATTTAAACATTGATAAAGAACGCGAAGAGTGTCTTTTAGAATTGAAAAAATACAATAAAAGCATAATTCAAGATTTTATTGCAAACTTAGGGAAAATAGGAACGTTTCGTGACGAAAGCCGATTTCCTTGTTTGTTTGCAAATGCGTGTCCTCATAAAGAAAAACAGTGCAGGTATTGCGAGTTTAGTGTTAAAACGTTGCTGGCAATGGAGACGTATGAAGACGAACTTAAAAAAATAGTAAAGCAGCTAAAGGAAACAGGCAACGATGTTGTTAGAAAGAAAAATCTTTATTTGTTTACTATTATTCTTAATGTTTTTAATGACTTTCAAAAGATGTATGGAAAAGATGTGCTAGAAGCCCTGATTGATGTAGATGAATTACATGATTTGGTTCGCTTAGTTGATTCACTTGAAAAGGAGTAAGTATGGTTGGAGCATTACGACAGGAAACTGTTATAGAGAACGGTAGAAAAACATCAGCAGTTCTTGAAAAAAATATCACAATCGATACGTATTCAGAATTTGAGTATTTGCAAAAGTTTAAGGAACTTAAACGAAAAGGCATTTTGGTTAATTGTGAGTTTGCTGATAATGTGTGGAATATCAAGGAAGAACTAAAAGATGTGGTACACCATCCAAGTTTTTTTGATGGCAATAATGTGCCTTTGAAGTATTATTCAATACTGTTGCTTGAGAATAATAGTTCTGCAAATGTTGCAAAGGCTGTGCGTTTTATTTCGCAGATCATCTTGGTCACAGATGGGCTTACGGAGGATTGGGAGCTTAAGGATGGACAATATAATGTCACACCACATATGATTTCTCTGGTGCAGGGATACTTTGATTATGTTGGAATAGAAAAGAGAGTAGCAAGGCAGTATATAGAACCATTAAAGGAAATATGTGATTATTCAAGCCAATGCAGAAAACTTCCGATATTGGAAAGCTTGATTAAGTTTAATTTGATAATTGAGGGATTTGAAAAGGAGATGACGAATAAAGATTTCAGATTCCTGCCAGTTGTATTGTGGTGGAAGCTGACGATGGTTATTCCTATGCGTCCTGTTGAGTTTTATACAATCAAACGAGAGTCAATATATACAAGCGATGGTAAGTATTATATCCGTGTTAACAGGTCGAAAAAAAGCGATCCGGATGATGAAAAAAAACATGTGGTGCCTTTAATAAGCGAATTTGAAATTTCAAAGGAATTATATGATTTGTTCCTTCGATATATTGAGAAGTACATACCGGGAGAAGAAGATTATCTGTTTAATGTGAATACTATGGCTAGGACGAGCGTGAGAAATAAACGAGACTTTGTTGGGAGAAGTTTGTACGACTCTCTGTTAAATAGTTTTTTTGATGAAATAGTGATTCAAAGATTCGGATATACAGTTGTTGAAAAAGAAAAGAAGCAAACGCTCGAAGAGAATGAAATAGAGTTTATAAATTATGGAGATACAAGACACTTTGCATTTTTAAACTTGATTCTATCTGGATATAATCCGTACGATATTGCACAGCTTGGCGGTCATCGTAACTTAAGTGAGCAGATGAGCTATTATGGTGGAGCGAAGCCGTTTTGTAGCTCGTATGCATATGTTTTGGCAACTGGAATCGTTGATAAATTACCTAGGGACATCAGTTTTGGCCAACAGCGTATGATAGAACATAGAAAGAGTTTATTATTGGATAAAGCAGATGCGCGAAAGTTAAATAAGGGTTATTGCTTATCGAAGAATTTCCCTTTTGAGTGTGTTGGGATTGATTGTGCAAAGGGAAAATGTGAGTATTTCAGACACGATAATGATGAAGACATTGAGCGCGATATGGAGGAAGTTGAGAAAGATATAGAGAAAAACGTTAGTTTTTTGAAATCGATCGTATATACGGAACCAATGGACTCGATATCTCGTCAAGAAACGGTTGCAGATACGAATGAAAAAATAGTTCAATTGTCACGACTGATTCGGGAAAGAAGAGGTTAATAATATGGCGAGAAATTTTAAATACACAGAAGACCAAATAGTAGAGTTCGTAAAGAAGTATGTAAAAGAACATATTGACGAAAAGTTAAAATTTGACACACTTTATGAGGCGTTGGGGATATCGCGCTCTGCGGCTTACAGGGAACCATATTATACGATTCTAAAAAATGAAATTGCTAAATACAATTATGCTCCGGCAAGGATTGCTGCAAAGGTCAAAAAAATGTCGGCGCTGTCTGAAGTCATAGACAAATGTAATGATAACCCTAACTTGTTGAAAAAAGAGCTAATAAGTATGGGTGAGCTACTTAAACAACAGGAGAATAATCATAGAGATTACGTTGAAGAGATTGAAAAGCGATTGGAAAAGCTGAAAGCCGAAAATGAATCTTTAAGTGATGATTTGAGAAGAAAGAACGATGAATTTAATATTTTGTTGGATAAGTATAATTATTACGTATCAGGCAAAGAATCAATGGCTAATTTGAAGGATAATTCTAAAAAAACAAAACGAACAACATTTGAAGACCAGTTTAGGGAGCTTTTTGGTGATGCGTGAATTAATATATGCCGTGTTAGCGAATACATTAGATGATATTGAACCTTATGATGTAGTTCATCGGGAAAGAAACCAAATATATCTGCCGGAGCAGGATGTTATTATTTCTTTCTGCAACGACATTACAAAGAAGTACCCATCGGATAAAGCTGTTATAGTTCATTCTGAAGACGAAGCTCCAAATCTGACATATTTGAATTATTATCCGAAAGAGATTTCTTTTGAGGAAGCATGTAGAATAGTAAAGTCGATATTTGAAGAGTTTGGTTTAATGACTGAGGTGTGTACGGATTCTATTGTGCTACCAAAAGTGAAAGAACGATACAATGAAGCTGTTGATAAGATGGATAAACGCTATAGGGAAAGAATAATTGAGAAGTTAGTATCCGCTGATGATTGCTTTTATCCGCCAGAAGAAGATTTCCTGAAAAATTGGTTTGAAATGCAGCCTCGTTACTACTCAATCGAATACGATTATAATGGGCAAAAAGTAATTGTGGTAAATGATACTGTATATGGTGGTTGGGGGTATTATTTTTCTGCTGCATCAAAATATTTGGCTATAACAGGAAAAAGTGAAATCACACAGCGGGATGTGTGGAGGGATTTAAAACTTGGTTTTTGGATAGCTGATCAAAGGAATGCTTTTCGCGGAGTTGGAGGCCATGCGTCTTCGGAGAGATTGCAATTGCTGAATACAATCAATTTTAAATTAAATGTGTTTGAGGATGCATTTGAACAGAACATGACGAGGCTAGCTGAATATAAAAGAGAAAACGGGCATTGTAATCCGGAAAAACGCGAGGTGTATAGGGGGTGGAATATCGGGTATTTTTGCCAGAAAGCAAGAGTGGATTACAAAAAAGGTTCAATGGCGCAGGAGCGAGTGCAAAGATTTGATGCGATGGGCTTTGATTGGGATCCCTTGGAGACAGAGTGGAATCGTCGGCTGGAGCAATACAAGAGATATATTGCTGAAAATAACGGTAAAGCGTATATAGCCAGACGTACAAAGTATGAAGGTGAAAATCTTGGCGCGTGGGTCGAAACACAGCGAAAATGGTATGCGGCAGGAAAGATGAGTGAAGATCGATATCATGCGTTAAAAAAGATTGCGCCGAGTTTTGAAACAAATCCGCAAGATTCGTAACCTGTAGTTATAGATGAAGTCATAATGTGATATTATTCTATTGATGAATAGTGTGACAGATTCTATGCAACAAACATAAAATCTTGGTTGCAAAAATAGATAATATAAGAAACTAGCTTGGCAATTAGAAGGGGGAGTCAAGTGAGCGTGCTAAATAAGAAACAGATGTCCGAAGAGGATATCAAGTTAAATTACATCACACCAGCGTTACAATCTAGATGGTCTGAACATATTACGATGGAGACAAAGGTTAAGCTTGCCAATGAAGATCGCAAGAAGAAAGTCTTTGATTACAATATGTTTGAGTGGACATATCCCGGCGGTCTTGCTACGAATGCCCATAGGAAGTATATAAACCGGATGCAGGAAATGCGAGAGGATAACGAGTGTTTTAAGAAGGAAATGGAACAGGTTGAGAATAGTGAACAAGACGGGGAGCAATAATATGGGAGAAGTCGTACGGGGTTCGAGATCAAAAAAAACGCATGAGCAATTCTTGAATGAGATAGGTATCATTAATCCCAATATTGAAATTATAGAGAAGTACAAGGGGTGTAAAGAGAAACTTGAAGTAAAGTGTCTAATATGTGGTAATGTTTGGCGTGCTGCACCTTCAAAACTACTTATAGGTAGAGGGTGCCCAAAATGCGGTAGAAAAAAAGCTGCAGAGGCAAGAAGAAATTCGTTTGACAAAGTGCAAAAGAAATTGCACGAGATTAATCCTAATATAGAAATAACAGGTGAATATGTTTCTGTAGATAACCCCATCGATTGTAAATGTTTGAAATGTGGTTTTATCTGGAAACCAACATTATCAAATTTGTATGCAGGGAAGGGGTGTCCGAAATGTTCTGGAAGATATCAACGAACACACGAGGAATTTGTCAATGAGTTGCACGATATCAGCCCTAATATAGAAGTAATTAGTACCTTTATAAATACGTCAACAAAAGTGAGATGTCGTTGTTTAGAGTGTGGATATATTTGGGAAAGCGTTCCTAGTAGTTTGCTAAGTGGGACAGGATGTCGTAATTGCGCAGTAAATCGAAATACAGGGACTAATCGGGTACATGACGATGTTCGAGTTTTCATCTATTCACCGGAAACTTTTATTGATGAAATATATAAAGATAACAAGAATTCAACCATTACACTTCTGGATAAATATGTTGATTCTACAACAAAAATAAAATGTAAATGCGAATTGTGCGGGTACGAATGGTTAGCAATGCCTTATGTTCTAAAGAAAGGGACAGGATGCCCGCAGTGTAATCAACGGAGAAAGACAGATGACTATTTTAGAAAACAGGTAAGGGATAATGGTTTTGAGATTGATATCTTGGGAGAGTATAAGGGCGCTCACTCAAAAATAAAATGTCGTTGTCAAAATTGTGGCTATATTTTTGAAGCTACAGCCCATAGCATTCTACAAGGGCACGGGTGTCCCGAATGTAGTCGTAAAAAGTTGGGAGATATTAAGAGAAAAACGCAAGACCAATTTGTCGACGAGTTAGCAAAAACACAACCCGATATATTAGTTACAGGTAAGTATAAAGGAAATAATACTCCTGTAAAATGTAAATGCCTGAATTGTAAATATATATGGTCTCCTAGACCAGCAGATTTGCTTGCTGGAAAAGGCTGTCCAGAATGCAATGGGAGAAATGGTACATCTTTTACCGAACAACTGATTTCTCTTGCATTTGAGAATGCTCTTGGAGCAAATAAAGTTTTCAATAGATATAGAAATGCTATTGGTATGGAATTAGATATATATATTCCGGATCTGAATTTGGCTATAGAACCAGGTTCTTGGTATTGGCATAAAGATAAGACTCAAAGAGATAATGAAAAAAAACGTTTATGTACTGATAAGGGGATACGGTTAATCACTATCTATGATTCTGTCGATTTAGATGCCGGTATTCAGGAGGGTGATGATTGTTATGTATATTATCACTCCCTGTCTGAGTCAAAGTACTATCCTGAATTAAAATCCCTGATTGTTGATTTGTTAGAACAATACGACTTAAACTGTGAAAATCTTGAGACCAATTTTGACGAAATGGTTATATCGGCAAAACGGCGTTCGAGACGGAGGGGAACAAAGAAATTTATAAAAGAAATGGAACTTGTAAACCCTGATATTGAGATTCTAGGGGAATTTCAAAGAGTTCACGAGAAAATAGAATGCAAATGTCGGAAATGTGGATATATTTGGGAAACACCTCCTAGTAGTTTGTTAAGTGGGTCAGGATGCCCTAAATGCAATGGAGGTTATAAAAAACACATCAGGAATTCATAGAGCAAATATCGATTATCAATCCTAATATAGAAGTAATTGGTGAATATACAGGAGATGCAAATAAGATTTCCTGTAAGTGTCGCATATGTGGTAATAAGTGGTCACCAAACGCTTCATCTTTAATACAGGGGAGCGGTTGTCCGAAGTGTGCTGCCAAAAAGCTTGCAAAGTTGTTTGCGAGAACACAAACAGAATTTATAGAAGAGTTACGTAATATTAACCCCACTATAGAAGTACTAGGTGAGTATAAAAATGCACGAACTAAGATTCTATGTAAATGTAAAGTTTGTGGGAACGAATGGCAACCCATTCCAGATGTTTTAATCAATAGGGGTGGAGGATGTCCTGTATGCGCAAGAAAAAAAGCATGGGAAAAACGTAAATCTAGTAATTAGCATTTGGTGGAGATGAATCAAGAGAGATTCATCTCCGCTATTTTTATGTACTTGTAAACAGATGCCCGGGAACAATCCATAATGCGGGACATCTCGGATATGTTTATGCTTCCGGCTTTCTACATCTGATAGTACTTCCAAAACTTGTCAGGGAGAGTATCCTTTGTTGTTACGGGTCTCCCAATCTGTTTACCTTTGGTGGCAGCATTCTTCATACCGGACTTGACTCTTTGTGAAATAATGTTACGTTCCATTTCAGCAAATACACCCCACATCTTAACCATTCCTTCTGTCATCGGATCCATTTCGCCTTTGGAGCAGTCAACACGGAAGGACCCACCGATATCAAGGATTAGTCTTTTGTCTTTGATGGTTTGAAGAATCTCGCACAGATGCTTTGTGGAACGAGTAAGCCTTGATACTTCTGTGGTGGCTATGGTATCTCCCTCGAATATGATATCCATAAGTTTCATCAGTTCGGCACGGTCATCCTTGGTACCGGATTCATATTCCCAATAGATGTATTTGTCATCGGTAACGCCAAGGGTATACAACTCTCGTTTCTGGCGGTCAATGTCCTGACGTTCTTCATTTGTTGAGCAACGGGCATATCCATAAATCATATAGATTACTCCTTATTAACTAATTTCTTGCATAATTTTAATATGAGTTCTTGAGATTCTTTATCTAGTTCTTTATATATACGTAAATATTCTTCTTCAAGCGAATTATCTGGGATTGTGTTATTTACGAAATCCGTTTTGTTGATTACTCTAAGTTTCATCTTTTCATAATCGATAGGATTTCCGAAAACAGAATCTTCATAATCCCAAAGAACTTCACCTTTATCTATTAATCCTTCTATTTCTTTCCATTCTGAATCAAGAATAACTTCTGATACTTTAGCAATACCTTCTTTAACGTGGGACTCATACCACATCTCTTTATACTTCTTTTTTTCAATATTAGTTACAAAAAGAAATGAATAACCAGTTGATAGAATACAATCAGTTCGATCTAATAACTTTTGAATAGATTTTCGCATTTAAGTCTCCTTCTAATATAGATTGATAATGTAATGTTTAAGAAAAGGTAGTCTGATTTTCTTTTACAAAAATCAGCCCTTTTCTTATATATTTTTGATGGATTTCAAGTGTATATGAAACCATCTGTTTTTGTATACACTATAGTTTTTGCAAAAAATGCGCAATGAATATAGGTATACAAAATGGGCGCTGGTTTTTGTGCATATATGCATTTGAGTTGTATATGGAAGGAATAACATAGATTTAGTTTAAAATTGAAACCTTAAATCCTTGATAGTATAATACAGTTCAAAAGGTGGTTTATATGAAAAAGAAAACGAATTTTAGAAAATTTATATATGGCTTATTGGTAGCAACACTTGTCCTTTGTGCTTTGCCAATGGTTAATACTTCTGTAGAAGCTGCATCTAAACCGAAGATTACTTCATTTACAGAGTCAAATGTAAACACTGGTACAAAAATGAAGGTTACATTTAAGGCTTCTGGCACTAAATCTTATAAGGTATGGGTATCTACAAAGAAATCTTCCGGTTTCAAGAAAATATCTTACAAAAAGAAAGACACTGGAAAGAATGAAACCTATACAATTAAGAAATGTGGTTCAGCAAAGATTAAAGAGAATAAGACCTATTATGTCAAAGTAACGATTTATTCTAAAAAGAATTACAAGGGAACAAAGGTTACAAAAACATATAAAGTGTATTCAGCTCCTACAACCGCAAAGCTATCTGTATCCAAAACCACAACTTCTGGAGCTACTATTAGTTGGAAGAAAGTGTCCGGAGCTACAAAGTACCAGGTGAAATTAAATGGCAAGACCTATACTCAAAAAGGATTGTCTAAGGCATATACCAACTTAGGTGCTAATACCAACTATACGGTAATGGTTCGCTCCTACAAGCAGATTAAGGTGAACGGGAAGACCGTTAAACTCTATTCAGTATGGAAAACTATTGATTTTGCAACTGCAAAACAGACTACAACGGGAAACTCAACAACAACTCCCGTTGTGAAGACAGATGTAAATACTACTTACGGAGCTTGGCAGAACATCAAGTCTACTGCAACAGTAAGACAGTCTGCAGAGAACGAGAAAAGAACAGAAGATACGGATGTATATAATGGAGTAAATATTCAAGTGTGTGAAAACTGTGGCAGAATATTTTGCGGAAATCAAGCTAGTAGTACACCAAATCATTGTGACGTATGCCACCCAATCGCTTATGGATTTGGATGTTACAAAATCGGCACTCTAACCACAGAGACCACGCCAGTTTACAACGTAACTACAGAGGATATGAGTGAAGCATATCGAACTGTAACAACTGTCACATACTATTCTGATGGTACGAGCAAGACTTCTTCTACCACACAAAGATATGTAGATGTGTATGGTACTACACTTCGCACCACAAGCACTTTGGCAGATGAATCCGAGTGGGAAGTGAACTACACGTATCGGATCAATCAATATTATGCGGAGTTGTTTGATTATGAGAATGGAGAGCCTATTGATACAGGCGGCGGATATGGGCTATTCAAAATGAATGGAGATTGGTATTTTGGAAATTTATCTGATTACACCAAGTTCCCTAGCAATGATAATGTAATTCTCGAATAGGAGAGAATATTTGTTGCAATTATGTCGCATCGTGCTATAATGAACATAGAAAAAGTGCTACCGATGACGGTTAGCCTAGATTTATAAGCAAAAAATGATCGCTCAGTTTTCTAGGAGGGCGGTCATTTTGCTTTTTTACCTAACTTGTAACCTATGCTGAATGCACCGCATAAAAGCGTTGTTAAAGCACAATATTCTAAGATAGTCAATTCGCATCAGTCCTTTCATTATATTTCCCCTTTCAACGCCCTTTCATACGAGAAAGGGGATGAAAATTGATAGAAACAATAAAAGGCTAACCGCCACCGTTATAAGTAGCACCTTTATTATTATAACAAAGTAAAAATCATGTATCAATAAAATGAGCAAAGAAGAACACGTTTATGTGTTCTTTTTTTGTGTCCATTTTTAGTTGTAAAAATTGCAATATATTTTGCACTATTTTCAAAAAAATAAGGATTTCGGGTTTACAATAGGGGCAGAAAAAAGGAGGTAGAAACAATGGAGCAACAGCAACCAGATCAGTATTACATACCAGACAATTATTCAGACGAACATCAATTCCGAGGGATACCTTATAGGAATATCATAGAAGCGTTAATAGTGGTTTATGTATTCTACAAATTGATACAAGCAACACCATTTGTATTATCCATACGCCTTACAGCAGTTCTAATTGTATGTGGTGGCTTGGGCGTGTTCTTTTTAATTGGAATTAAAGGAGAAAGCGTGACGCAATTCTTTTTATCATTTTTAAAGTATAGAGAGAATAAAAAGACATATCACCTTAGACCAGTAGGATATAAAACAGCGAAAGAAAAGAAACGTGAGGATAAAAATGATAAGTTTAAAAAAGCAATCAAAGGAAGTAAAGAAAAAGTCAAAGAAATCACAGGCATCTTCAGAACTTAATAACCCAAAAAATGAAGTGGATGAGTTCTTTGGTGATAAGGTGATGTATTATATTTAGTTGTTAGAATGTTATTTACCTACATTGATTTATTAATTATAGTAAACTTCTTTCATTTTGAGACAATTCATTTTGAGATTATTGGTTCCTCTATATTTATAATTATGAAGTACAGTACGATTAAATACAGAGATATTGCAAACGGAGAGGGCGTGAGAAACGTCCTTTTTGTTTCCGGTTGCACCCATCATTGCAAAGGTTGCTTTCAACCTCAGACATGGGATTTTGATTATGGCGATGAATGGGAGGAAAACATTCAGGAGGAATTTCTGAATCAATGTGAACCTTCCTTTATTGAGGGAGTGACCTTCCTGGGAGGGGAACCCATGGAGGAAGTAAACCAAAAAGGATTGTTGCCTTTGGCAAAAGCCTTTAAGCAAAGGTTCCCGGAAAAAACCATTTGGTGTTTTACCGGATATACCTTGGAGGATGATTTGTTGAAGGAAGATGGAAAAGCACATTTTTCCACAACGGAGGAGTTTTTATCCCTGATTGATGTTTTAGTGGACGGGGAATTTGTATTGGAGAAAAAAGATATTACCCTTCAGTTTCGAGGAAGCAGTAATCAGCGTATCCTGGAAAGAAATGATAAGGGAGAATGGGTTACCTGGAGTAAAAAAATGAGATAAATGGGGGCTGTCCGACATTCAATTCGGAGCCTCTATTTTTGTGCCCTTTTTGTGCCTCTTTTGTAACCGTTTTGTGTCTTTGGGGATGCTAGAATACACACAACAATGTAGGTGTGTATCAAGAGAGGAAGTTTTATGAAACAGCTGAAATATTTTATAAAATTAAGTGTTCCATTTTTCGCAATTGGTATGACAGTGGTTGCGGGGGTTGTTCTTTTGTTTATGATGCCTGTTATGGCGCCTTCGATTGTTGCATCCGGGGCAACCGGTGTACCGTCTTACTACATTGTAGCAATGGGCGGGATAACTGCATTGCCTTTGATTTATGCGTTGAAGCGAAGATAATAGCTACGGGAATTTTATCAATATAGCCGCTGGGAGTCTCATTGGAAGGAGGCTCCCTTTTGTTTTGCCGTTTTGCAATTTGAAGGCAATGGTTTAAAATATAGTCATGATTTAAGGTAACTTTTAGGTTAGGGGTATAAGATATTAGTTACTATACAAGAAAAGAGGGATATTATGAGACTGTTATTGGCCGAAGATGAAAAAGAAATGTCAAACGCAATTGTAGCGGTGTTAAAACATAATCATTATTCTGTTGATGCGGTATTTGATGGAGAAGAGGCCCTGGACTATCTTGATACAGAATTATATGATGCAGCAATTTTGGATATTATGATGCCGAAAAAAGACGGGATTTCCGTTTTAAAGGAAATTCGACAAAAAGGTTTGGACATACCTGTGATTTTACTGACGGCGAAGTCGGAAGTGGATGACCGCGTAGAAGGTTTGGATGCAGGGGCGGATGATTATCTTACCAAGCCTTTTGCAATGAAGGAGCTTTTGGCACGAATCCGTTCCATTACCAGACGTCAGGGAGAAGTGAAGGACAATATCCTCACATTTTCCAATTTGAAACTGGACAGGGCTACATTTTTAATGTCTACGGAACAGGATTCCGTACGATTGGCAAACAAGGAATTTCAAATGCTGGAAATGCTTTTGCAAAATCCCGGCCAGATTATTTCCACCGAACAGTTTATGGATAAAATCTGGGGATATGATTCGGAAACAGAGTTAAATGTGGTTTGGGTATATGTATCTTACCTGCGAAAGAAACTTTCCAAAATCGGTGCAAAGGTAAATATTAAAGCAGCCCGTGGTGTAGGTTATTTGGTGGAGACGGAAGATGATTAAAAGCCTTCGGAAAAAATTTATAGCGATTACCATGGTTTCGGTTTTTGTTGTGCTTACACTTTTAATCGGATCCATCGATATATTAAATTATTATAATGTGCGACAAAACATTTCCTTGGAAATGTCTCTTTTGAAAACCTATGGGGGAGATTTGACCTCCATGAAAAAAGAAAGAGGAATGCGTCCGGAAATGGGAGGAGAGCAGGGAAAAATCAATTCTGAGACTCCTTTTTCCATTCGATATTTTACGGTGACGTTGAACTCTGACGGTACGGTAGATGCGGTAAACACAAATGATATCGCTGCGGTTTCTGAGATGGAGGCGCGCTCCATTGCTAAGCTTTTGCAAAGCAGTGGGAAGACCAAGGGTTTTTATGACGATTATGCCTATGAAACCATTACGGTGGAAACTTCTTCGGGAGAAGAGGGAGAGATGTACATTTTCATGAATTGCAGAGAAGAGCTGTCTTCCTTTAGAAGTTTTCGGAATATCAGTTTGGGGATCAGCTTTATCGGTTTGGTTTTGGTGTTTGTATTGGTGGTGCTTCTATCCAAAATTGCCACAAAACCTGTAGCGGAAAGTTATGAAAAACAAAAGCATTTTATTACGGATGCTTCTCATGAAATAAAGACACCGCTGGCCATTATTGAAGCGGATACAGAAGTGCTGGAAATGACGGAAGGGGATAACGAGTGGCTGAAAAGTATTCGAAACCAAATCAGTCGTTTGTCCTCTCTGACGGAGAAGCTGGTATTTTTGTCACGAATGGATGAAGAAAACACGAAGCTGGAAATGCGGGAGTTTTCTCTATCCCAAACCGTCTCTGAAGTGACGGAATCCTTCCTCCCCGTGGCAAAGGCAAAGGGGAAAGAATTGACAATGGAAATTGAACAAAACGTTTTACTTCACGGAAATGAGGGGACGATTTCCCAATGCATTTCTCTTTTGGTGGATAACGCCATGAAGTATTCTGATGAAGTTGGAAAAATATCCGTATCCTTGAAGACGGTGGCAAAGAATAAAAAACAAATCAGTGTCTATAATACGGTGGATGAAATTGCCGTTGGAAATCATGATGTGCTATTTGAACGGTTTTATCGTTCGGATGCTTCTAGAAGCACCAAAACCGGAGGGCATGGAATCGGTCTTTCTGTGGTAAAGGCGATTGTGAATGCTCACAAAGGAAAAGTGACGGCAGAAAGTAAAGACGGAACCTCCATTGAATTTCGAATGATTTTGCCTTAAAAGAAGACGCTCAAAGTTGCGATGTGTGCTAGAATAGATATGTAAGAAGTATTTTTTGCATAGGAGGATGAGGATATGACATATGCAGAATTGGTAAAACAGGTGAAGAAAAATATCAAGGTTTCCGACAAGACGCTGGCAAAGAATCACTTCGCTGTGGAGTTTGATATCCAGGGAGAAGGAGAGGGCGCATTTTATGTGGAGTTCTTTGACGGTAAAGTGGATGTGGAACCCTACGAATACTATGATTACGATATTCGTATTCGTACCGATGCTGCTACCGCCTTGGAATTAACCGGCGGTAAATTGGATTTTGAGAAAGCTCTTTTGACTGGTCGATTATCGGCAGAAGGAAAGGTAGACCGACTGACAAATTTGGGACGTGTGCTGAAAAAGGATTCCAAAAAGATTTCTAAAAAAGAAGATCCCAAGAAGATTTCAAAGAAGACGGAGCCGAAGAAAATTTCCAAAAAGCCTGCTGCTAAATCCATAGGGACAAAGAAAGCTACAAAGGCAATCGGAGCGAAAAAGACAGCCGGACACATTACGGCAAAATAGAATAAAACCATAAAGCCCCTTTTGAAATGTCAAATCAATTTGTTTGATGTTTCGAAAGGGCTTTTTTGTGCTGAAAAGACAGAAGAACCGTCCTTAAGTATCAGTTGTGTAAAATTAAATGAAAAGATGAAAATTATTCATAGTCCCAAAGGGGAAAATGTGGACGAATGAGGTTGATTTGTACAGAAAAAATGATTATGATTCATAATTGTCTCGAAAAAAAGTGACAGGAGGATTGTTGTGAAAAAAAGTGATGATAAGAGTACTTCTGTAAAGAGAAGTTCGATTAATGCTAAGATTACAGTATTTTTTGTAATTATTCTTGTGCTGAGTATTTTGATTACAGAGGGTATTGCAATTACAAGAAGTAAGTCAATGATTACAAAGTTGATTGACTCTACATTAAAGAATGAAGTGTCCACCGACGCAGGTGAGATTAACAGAGAATTGAATTCCACTTTCTACTATTTAAATGGAATTGCTGATTCTGTTGAAAGTGTAAGTTTTGCTTCAAATGAAGATTTGATGGCATATCTTCAAGGTACCATTAACCGTTATGATATGATTCCTACCGGTGCTTACATCGCCTTAAATGACGGAACATTTTTGTATCCTGCAGATGCTTCTTTGGCAGATGGATTCGATGCGACGCAAAAAGACTGGTATAAGCAGGCCCTTGGCTATGACAATAACTGGTTTTACTTCTATGATGTTCCTTATTTTGATACGGCGACAGGAGATTTGTGTGCAACCGTTATCCGTCACATTCATTTAAAAGACGGAAGAGAAGGCTGCTTTGCTGCAGATTTGATGATGGCAACAGCACAGGCTTCCTTAAGTGAAGTTCAGCTTTATGAAAGCGGAAAAGCGATGATGGTTACTGCAGATGGTTTGATTTTGTCCTATGAAAACAGCGAAGCTTGCGGTTCAAACCTCAGTGATTTTGCTGATGATAAGTTTTTAACCGGCGTTTCCGAAATGCTTTCTGCAGAAGACGGAGACGTAAAGACAGTTTCTGCCGGCGAAAAATACTATATGAGTTCTTCTACCATTTCCGGTACGGATTGGAAGGTAATTATTTATGCAAAACAGTCAGAAGTAATGGCTGAATTAAATACCTTGATTTTGATGTTGATTGTATTCTCCTTGATTGCGGTCGTTGTGGTAATTTTGGTAATGAGTCAGTTGTTGAAGAGAATGATCAAAACACCGGTTACTTCTTTAACTTCAAATATTGAAAAGATTGCCGGCGGTGATTTTACCGTAGATATTACTTCTCAGGGTAACGATGAAATCGCTGTTATGAATTCTGCCATGGGAGATTTTGTTTCCTCTATGCGTGGAACCTTAGCTGATATTAAAGATACTGCAGGAAACTTGATGTCAGATGCCAACGATTCCAAAACAACAGCAGAATCTTTGGAGATGGCTGCAAACAATCAGTCTGAGTCTATGGATCAGATCCGTGGTACTGTAGAGAATTTGGCAGATGCCGTAACAGAAGTAGCAGAAAGCGCAACCACTTTGGCACAGACCGTAACAGATGTTACAGAAGGTGAAAAGAAGGTTGAAGAAGCAATGCAAGCCCTTGTAGTGAAGGCAAACAGCGGACAGAAGGATATGCAGACCGTATCTGAAGGTATGGATGATGTGGTCAATGCCATGGGCGATATGTCCGATGCAGTAGCCAGCGTGGATGATGCTGCAGATCGAATTACAGAAATCGTAGATATGATTAACTCCATTTCTTCCCAGACAAATCTGTTGTCTTTGAATGCTTCTATTGAAGCTGCAAGAGCTGGAGAAGCAGGAAGAGGATTTGCTGTAGTTGCATCAGAAATTGGTGACTTGGCGAAAAACTCCGCAGATGCTACAAATCAGATTGCGGAAATCATTAAAGATATGTCTACCAGAGTAAAATTGCTTTCTGAAAAATCAGAAACAAACTCTGAGTTAATTAACAACAGTGTGGGCTATGTTACTGCTGCAGCGGAAACCTTCCGTGAAATTACCGTAGAACTTTCCGATGCATCTGATACTTTGTCTGTAATGGCAACACAGATGGCTACAGTAAATGATGTGGCAACCAGTATGGCTTCCATTTCAGAAGAACAGTCTGCTGCTACTCAGGAAATCGCTTCCAATGTGGAATTGGTAACAGAAGCAGCAAAGGGTGTTGCAACTTCCAGTGAAACAGTAGCAAATGCAGCTAACTCTGTAGCAGATGCAGTAGACGTTATTCACCAGAATTTGGAAAGATTTACGATTCAGGAAGAAGCGTAATTCCAATCTTATGTTCCAATAGATTAAAAAGAATATGATTTTTACGGACCCTTTGGGCGTGGTGCCAGTGGATGGCATTGCTGCAAGGGTCCGTTTTTTATTTGAAAATAGGTTGACAGACATAAAAATCGTGATACAATGAATATATGAACAGATATTCATATGAAAGAGTTTTCATATGAATGGAAAGGAAGGTAGTATGGCAATACAAGATGTAGAACATTGCGAGTGCTCAGAAATTCATCAGAACACCATAGAACAGGTGCTAGAACAGATGCCGGATGAAGACGTGCTTTATGATTTGGCAGAGCTATTTAAGGTCTTTGGTGATTCCAGCAGAATTCGAATTTTATTTGCACTTTATGGGGCGGATATTTGTGTTTGCGATTTGGCAGAAACTTTAAATATGACCCAATCGGCGGTGAGTCATCAGCTGAAGATTTTGAAACAGTCCAAGCTGGTGAACAGTCGAAGAGAAGGAAAGCAGGTTTATTATTTTTTGGCGGATGATCACGTACGACGCATCATCGCCCAAGGAATGGAACATGTGACAGAATAGGAGGAACTATTATGAAAAAGAAATTTAAATGTGAAGTAGATTGCGCAAACTGCGCTGCAAAAATGGAAGATGCAGGTAAAAAGGTAGAGGGTGTGTTGGATTTGAACATTAATTTTATGACCCAGAAGTTTACCTTGGAAGCAGAGGAAGATAAGTTCCAACAGGTATTGGATGAAGTGGTTAAGATCTGTAAAAAAGTTGAACCGGATTTTGAAATTGAGGTATAACCATGACAAAAAAGCAAAAAAAAATGCGTAACCGAATATTTGTGACTGCTATTTTGTTTGTTGCGTTAACCTTAGGGGAAAAAGTGCTGGGATTGGGGAGCCTCCCTGTATATGTTTTGGCACTTTTTTATGTGGTCCCCTATTTGATTATTGGATATGACGTTATCCGAAAAGCAGCGATTAACATTTCGCACGGTCAGGTCTTTGACGAGAATTTTCTTATGATGATTGCCACCTTTGCGGCCTTTGCCATTGGGGAATATGATGAGGCTTTGGCAGTGATGCTCTTTTATCAAATCGGAGAACTGTTCCAGGGATATGCTGTGGGGAAAAGTCGTCAGTCCATTACGGAAATGATGAGCATTGCTCCGGAATATGCCAATTTGGAAACAGACAATGGTTTGGAAGAAGTGGATCCGGATGATGTGGAATTGGGAAGCATCATAGTGGTAAAGCCGGGAGAAAAAATCCCATTGGACGGTGTTGTGGTGGAAGGAGATTCCTTCGTGGATACTGCGGCCCTTACCGGTGAATCGGTGCCTCGACATGTGGGAGTGGAGGATGATGTGATTTCCGGTTGTGTCAATGGAGAAGGGACACTTCGTATCCGTACCACAAAGGTATACGACGACTCCACTGTGGCAAAGATTTTGGAACTGGTGGAAAATGCCTCATCCAAGAAGGCGAGATTGGAAAACTTTATTACCAGATTTGCAAAGTACTATACTCCTGTGGTGACCATCGGTGCCTTGCTTTTGGCTGTGTTGCCACCTTTGGTTTTAGGCGGCGGTGCTTTGGTTTGGTTTAATTGGATTAAAAGAGCATGTATCTTTTTAATTGTTTCCTGTCCCTGTGCGCTGGTGATTTCAGTTCCTTTGGGATTTTTCGGAGGAATCGGAGCCTCTTCCAAACTTGGTGTTTTGGTAAAAGGAAGCAACTATTTGGAAGCCATCTCCCAGATGACAACGGTGGTTATGGATAAAACCGGAACTTTAACCAAGGGAAATTTTGTGGTATCTCAAATCTATCCCGCAGGAGAAACTTCCAGAGAAGCATTGTTGGAATTGGCGGCATATGGAGAGGCCTATTCCAATCATCCCATTGCAAAGTCTATTGCCAGTGCCTATGGAAAAGAGGTGGAAATTTCCCGCCTTTTGGAGCATAAGGAAGTGCCCGGACATGGGATTGAGGTTTTGCTGGACGGTGAAAAATTGCTGGTGGGAAATGCAAAACTGTTAAAATTACACGGGATTTCTTTTGAAGAATGCTTCGATGTGGGAACGGTGGTATATGTTTCCTATAACGGAATTTTTGCCGGAAGTCTTGTGATTTCCGATGAGGTAAAGAGTGGTGCAAAAGAAGGAATTTCCCAAATGAAAGCAGCGGGAATCGAAACCACCATTATGCTTACCGGTGACCGTACTTCCACTGCAGAGGCTGTGGCAAAAGAATTGGGCATTGACGAAGTAAGAAGTGAGCTTTTGCCTGGGGATAAAGTGGATGCTATGGAAGAAATTTTGTCACAGAATGCTGAGGGAAAAGTTGGTTTCGTGGGAGACGGAATCAATGATGCGCCGGTATTGATGCGTGCTGATGTGGGAATCGCCATGGGCTCTTTGGGAAGCGATGCGGCCATTGAAGCGGCAGACATTGTGATTATGGATGATGACATTCGAAAGATTTCCGATGTTGTGTTTATTGCAAAAAAGACCCTTCGCATTGTGAAGGAAAATATTTGGTTTGCCATTGGAGTAAAAGTACTGGTTCTTGTTTTGGGAGCGTTAGGTCTTGCCAATATGTGGGAAGCGGTATTTGCCGATGTGGGCGTGGCAGTGATTGCGATTTTGAATTCCATGCGTGCACTGAACTATAAAAAATAAATTTTTGTATAGCCATAAAGAGAAAGAAAAGCTACAACGAATAAGGTTTGTTGTGGCTTTTTTTGTGCTTTCGTAGTATATTATAAAAGCAAGACTGTATCATCGGTCTAATAGTGGCTTGGATGGGCTTGATGGGGGAAGAAGTTATGGAAACAAAAAAACATAAGGTATTGGTGATTGATGACTCTATTACCAATAGAGAGATTTTAAAATCGATTCTCTGTGATGAAGTTGATGTGGTGGAATTTGACAACGGACGCGACGCTGTCGATTACCTAATGGATAATTTTTATGATTTCGATTTAGTGCTTTTGGATTTGGTTATGCCGGAGATGAATGGCTTCGAAGTATTGAAGTTTATGAAGCATAAGCACATGATTGATTATTTGCCGGTAATTATGATTTCCGCAGATGATGAAGAACGAAACGTAGAATATGCCTTTGATTTGGGTGCCATAGATTTTATCAGCAGACCTTTTTCTGAGCGAATAGTACTTCGCCGGGTGCTGACTACCATTTCTTTGTTTGAAAAGCAAAAAGAACTGATCAAGCAAATCGATCGACAGTTTAAAGCGGATGACCAAAAAGTGGATGAGTTGACAGGACTGGATTATAAACAAAGTTTCTATAATAAAGTTTATACTCATTTGCAAAACCGGGGGGAGGACGCTTTGTGGATGGTGGCTATTGACATTGACCATTTTAAGTTATTTAATAACTTCTATGGCTGGGAAAAAGGAGACCAGTATCTTCGTGTTTTGGGAAGATATTTAAAAGAGTTTACCCGCCGACACGGAGGCATTGCCGGTTATCTGGGCGGTGATGATTTTGCAGTGCTTTGTCCGAAGAATCGCTCCGTTTTGGATGATTTAAAACGCCGTATGCAAACGGATTTGGATCGGGACAAAAACTTTGGAATCGGATTCGGACCAAAGTTTGGGTTCTATGAAATAGAAGACCCTACAGAAACCGTAGAAAAAATCTACAACAATGCAGTGATTGCCTTATCTACCATTTCGGGAGACTATACAAGACACATCGCCTGGTACGATTCTTCCATGATGGGACAGTTACAGACAGAATACGAATTATTGTCGGATATTCGCAGAGGCGTAGAAGAAAAAGAATTCTTTGCCTTTTTGCAGCCCAAGGTAAATATGAGAACCGGTGAAGTGATTGGTTCGGAAGCCTTGGCCAGATGGTATCACAAAGAAAAGGGCGTGGTTCCTCCTGGTGCCTTCATTCCTATATTGGAGGGAACCGGATTTGTTTCCACTGTGGACAAATGTATTTGGAAATACACCTTGGATTGGTTAAAGGATATTACAGAGAGGGGATTAAAACCTTTACCTGTTTCCATAAATGTTTCGAGAGCTGATTTTTATGCTATGAGCGTTTCGAAGTTTTTGGTGAAAGCCTGTGATGAAAGAAACCTGCCTCATGACTTGATTCAGATAGAAATCACAGAAAGCTCTTATATAGAAGATTATATTATGATTGAGGAGGAAGTGGAGAAACTTCACGAAGCCGGATTTAAGGTTTTGATGGATGATTTTGGAAGCGGATATTCCTCACTAAATGCGTTGAAAAACATGAATATCGATATGTTAAAGATCGATATGAAATTCTTGGATTTGAATAACGATAATACGACCAAAGGAATAGGAATTCTTGAAGGGGTATTAAATATGGCTGAGCTGTTGAAACTTCCCACCATTGTTGAGGGAGTGGAGACACAGGAACAGTCGGAATTTTTAATGAAAAACGGCTGCGATATAGCACAAGGATATTATTACTATCACCCCATGCCCTGTGAAGAATTCGAAAAACTTTTGGGAAAGAAATAAAGGAGATTAATCTTAAATGTCAAACTTGAATCTTGGGGATGAAATCATCAGACTGAAAGAAGAAAGAAATGCTGTCATCATGTGCCATTACTACGTGCAGGATGAAGTACAGGATTTTGCTGATTATATAGGTGATTCCTTTTTCTTAAGCCGAAAGGCTACTGAAATTGAAACTGATGTGATTGTCCTTTGTGGAGTTCGCTTTATGGGCGAAAGTGCAAAGGCTTTAAATCCCGGAAAAGTAGTACTTTTACCCGCAGAAGATGCGGATTGTCCTATGGCGCACATGGCTACGGTGGAATCTGTGGAAGAAGTTCGCAAGAACTATGATGATGTGGCAGTGGTATGCTATGTAAACTCCACAGCAGAATTAAAAGCCGTAAGTGATGTTTGTGTTACCAGTGCCAATGCTTTAAAGATTGTATCTCGTTTGCCCCAAAAGAATATTTTCTTTATCCCGGATCAAAACCTTGCACATTATATTGCAGAGCGTTTACCGGAGAAGAATTTTATCTTTAATGACGGATATTGTCATGTACATCATAAGATTACAAAAGAGGATATTTTGGAAGCAAAGGAGAAACACCCCAATGCTCAGGTGGTAGTTCATCCTGAATGTAAGGCAGAGGTGTGTCAGTTGGCAGATTATATTGGAAGTACCTCCGGTATTATTCAATATGTCAAAAACTCCGACTGCGAAGAATTTATCGTTGTAACCGAGATGGGTGTATTGTATGAGTTGGGCTTACAGGCTCCCGGTAAGAAGTTTTATACCACCGGGGTTACACAGGTTTGCCCCAATATGAAAAAAATCACGCTGGAAAAAGTTTATCAGGCGTTGAAAAATATGGAACCTAGGGTAGAGATGGCAGAAGATCTGATGATCGGTGCCAGAAAACCTATGGAAAAAATGCTGGATTTGGCTAAATAATCGAAAGAAGAGACATATGAATAACTATTACGATGTAGTCATTGTGGGCTGTGGAGTGGCCGGATGTTTTGCCGCACTTCATTTACCGAAGAATACATCAATTTTAATGATCACAAAAAGTGATTTGGAGGAAAGTGATTCCTTTCTTGCGCAAGGGGGAATTTGCGTCCTAAAAAACGAGGGCGACTATGATTCTTTCTTTGAGGATACTATGCGCGCCGGTCATTATGAGAACCGGAAGGAATCTGTGGATATGATGATTCGTTCTTCCAGATCCGTTATTAATGAGTTGATTTCCCATGGAGTTGACTTTGAACGGGAAAATGGAGAACTGTTATATACCAGAGAAGGTGCCCATTCTACCAATCGCATCCTTTATCATGAGGATATTACGGGCAAGGCCATTACCTCTGTTCTTTTGGAACGGGTAAAGGAACTTCAAAATGTTTCCTTATTGGATCATACCACCATGATTGATATTTTATGTCATGATAATCGTTGTGACGGTATCTTGTTGCGCCAAAAAGACGGACGATTAAAACCGGTGATGTGTTCCCATATGCTTTGGGCATGCGGAGGAATCGGTGGTATTTTTGATAACTCCACAAACTTCCCTCACTTAACAGGAGATGCTTTGGCTCTTTCCCTTCGCCATGGCATTCGTTTGGAAAATGTGGATTATGTTCAGATTCACCCCACCACCTTGTATTCCAAGAAAAAGGAACGTAGATTTTTGATTTCCGAATCCTGTAGAGGAGAAGGAGCAAAGCTTCGGGATCAAAACGGAAAGCGCTTTGCAAATGAACTTTTGCCAAGAGATGTTTTGACCGGAGAGATACGTGCCCAGATGCAAAAAGAAGGAAGCGACTTCGTGTGGCTTGATTTTACCGGAATTACAGATCTTGACGTAACCAAACGTTTTCCTAACATTTACAAGAAGTGTTTGGAAGAAGGATACGATATTACCAAGGATTGCATTCCTGTAGTTCCTGCCCAGCACTATTTTATGGGCGGTGTTTATGTGGATTTGGACGGATTGACGTCTATGAAGCATTTGTATGCTGCAGGGGAGACCTGCTGTAACGGAGTTCACGGCAGAAACAGACTGGCCAGCAATTCTTTGTTGGAAAGTTTGGTATTTGCAAAAAATGCAGCCAATCATATGAAGAAAACCGATGAAGACTGGGGTGCAGAGCATCGCAGATATCATCTTATGGATGTAGCGGATTTGCCCTTAGGTGAAATCTTGGAACGTTATGATATCGATTTAAAAGAATACGAAGATTTGAATCGATATTTTGATGAGAACAAAGCCATGATTTGGGGAGAAATCCATAAAGAAGAAAAGGAGAGAAAAGCCTTATGACAGATGTAACAACATTGTTAAATGCAGATCCTTTGATTTTGCAGGCGTTAAGAGAAGATATTTCCAGCGAAGATGTGACAACCAATGCCATTATGCCGGAAGCAAAAATGGGGGAAGCCCAGTTGATTTGTAAAGAGGACGGTGTGATTGCCGGACTTCCTATTTTTAAACGTACCTTTGAACTTTTAGATGAAGCTACCGTAGTGGACTTAAAGGTAAAAGACGGAGACGCAGTGAAAAAGGGAGAGCTTCTTGCAGTGGTAAAAGGAGACATTCGTGTTCTTCTTTCCGGTGAACGTACCGCGTTAAACTATTTGCAGAGAATGAGTGGAATCGCCACTTATACATCAAAGGTTGCTGTTTTGTTGGAAGGCAGCAAGACAAAGCTTTTGGATACAAGAAAGACGACACCTAACAACCGTTTGTTTGAAAAATATGCGGTAAAGGTTGGGGGAGGATACAACCATCGTTACAATTTATCAGATGGTGTATTGATCAAAGACAATCATATCGGCGCAGCAGGAAGCGTTTTTGAAGCGGTTAAAAGAGCAAAGGATTATGCTCCTTTTGTTCGTAAGATTGAAGTTGAAGTGGAAACCCTTGAAATGGTAAAAGAGGCAGTGGAAGCCGGTGCGGATATTATTATGTTGGATAATATGTCCCATGAACAGATGAAGGAAGCAATTGCCATTATTGACGGAAGGGCAGAAACTGAGTGTTCCGGAAATATTACCAAGGAAAACGTCAAGGCAATTTCTGATTTGGGTGTGGATTATGTATCTTCCGGTGCATTAACTCACTCAGCACCAATTTTGGATGTTTCATTAAAAAATTTACATACAATTTAATGGAATGCTGTAGCAATACAGAGGAAAGAAGAAAAAGGAGAAATCAACATGAAAAAAAGATTATTTGCAGTACTGTTATGTATGACCACTGTGATGATGGGGTTGTCGGCATGTGGGGGCGCACAGGGATCTGACAGCGCTTCTCAGGGAGGAAACCTGTCAGATGCAAAATATACGGTTGGTATTTGCCAGCTGGTACAGCATGAAGCATTGGATGCAGCAACAGAAGGATTCAAAGCAGCACTTACAGAAAAGTTAGGGGATGATGTAGCCTTTGATGAACAAAATGCTGCTGGTGATTCAGCAACTTGTGCAACTATTACAAACGGATTCGTATCTTCCGGATATGATTTGATTATGGCCAATGCTACAGCTTCTTTATCAGCTGCTTCTGCAGCTACGGGAGATATTCCCATTGTGGCAACATCCATTACGGATTATGCAACTGCTTTAAATATCGAGGCATCTGATTGGGAAGGAAAGAGCGGAATCAACGTTACCGGTACATCAGACTTGGCTCCTTTGGATCAGCAGGCTGATATGGTAAATGAATTATTCCCGGAAGCAAAGACGGTTGCAATTTTATACTGCTCAGCAGAAACCAATTCCAAGTATCAGGCAGAAACCATTACAAAGTATTTGGAAGAGTATGGATACAAGGTAAAAGACTTTACTTTCTCTGATTCCAATGACGTGGCTCAGGTTACACAGGCTGCCTGTGACGAAGCAGATGTTATTTACATTCCTACCGATAACACGGCAGCGAACTGTATTGAAAACATTAACAATATTACATCAGCTGCAGCAAAGCCCATTATTGCCGGAGAAGAAGGCATTTGTGCCGGCGGCGGAGTGGCAACCTTGTCCATTGATTACTATGATATTGGATATGCGGCAGGTCTTATGGCTTATGATATTTTAGTAAACAACACCAATCCCGGAGAAATGGATATTCAGTTTGCTGACGAAGTAAAGAAAGAATACAATCCGGAAGTTTGTGAGGCTCTCGGTATTGCCGTACCAGAGGATTACGAAGCGATTGAAGAATAAATCATTATTTTTGCCGGGCTTTGTGCCCGGCAGAAACAGTTTTGGAGGAAACAATGTCTTTTGTTAACTTAATAAATGCATTGCCTGGAGATGTGGCTCAGGGTATGATCTGGGGCATTATGGCAATCGGCGTATACTTAACATTTCGAATTTTGGATTTCGCAGATTTGACAGTGGATGGCTCTCTGGCAACCGGCGGAGCAATTTGTGTGGTTTTGATTTTAAACGGAGTTCCCGCTCCTGTTGCATTGGCAGCAGCTTTTGGCGTGGGTATTTTGGCAGGACTTGTAACAGGATTGTTACATACCCTTTTGGGCATTCCCGGAATTTTAGCCGGAATTTTGACCCAGATCGCCCTTTACTCCGTGAACTTAAATATTCTTGGAGGCTCAAACTTAGCGGTAAACGTGAACCAGTACCCTTTACTTGTGTCTCTTCGTTACTTACCCAAAACAATGGTGATTTCCGTTGCCTTTGTTGCGGTAATCATTGGAATTATGTACTGGTATTTCGGAACAGAACAGGGAAGTGCTATTCGTGCCGTTGGTAACAACCCGGCAATGAGCCGTGCCCAGGGAATCAACATCAACCTTATGAAGGTGATTGCCCTTGCATTAAGTAACGGTTTTGTGGCATTGTCCGGTGGATTGATTGCCCAGTATCAGGGATTCGCAGATATCAATATGGGCCGTGGTGCGATCGTAATCGGATTGGCTGCGGTAATTATTGGGGAAGTAATCGGACATGCCATTGTTGGAAAACGTATGAACTTTGTCTTACGTCTTACCTTCGTGGTAGTGGGTGCAATTATCTATTACATTGTCATCGGTGTAGTGTTATGGTTAAAGATGCCTACCAACGATTTAAAATTGTTTACGGCAATTATTGTTGCTATCTTTTTGGCTGCGCCTTATTTAAAGGGACAGTCACAGAATTCTTTCCGTAAAGCGGGAAAAAGAGGAGGTAGCGCAAAATGATGAGAGTAACCAATATACATAAAACCTTCAACCCCGGAACCATCAATGAAAAGGTGGCCTTAAACGGAGTGGATTTGACCTTGGAAGAGGGAGAATTCGTTACCGTAATCGGAGGAAACGGTGCCGGAAAGTCTACCTTGTTAAACGCGGTAGCAGGAGTGTGGCCGGTAGATGAAGGAACCATCGAGATTGATGGTGTAGATGTAACAGGGCTGTGTGAATATAAAAGAGCTGCATATCTTGGAAGAGTATTCCAGGATCCTATGACAGGAACTGCAGCAGATATGGAAATTGAAGAAAACCTTGCTCTTGCAGCAAGAAGAGGAAAATCCAGAGGCCTTCGTTGGGGAATTACCAAAGAGGAAAAAGAACGGTATTACCATTTGCTGAAGGAGTTGGATTTGGGACTTGAGGAACGAATGACAGCGAAGGTTGGACTTTTGTCCGGCGGACAGCGTCAGGCGTTGACTCTTTTGATGGCAACCATGCAAAAGCCGAAGCTTCTATTATTGGATGAGCATACGGCAGCATTGGATCCGAAAACGGCGGCTACCGTATTGGATGCTACAGAAAAGGTGATCAAAGAGAACAACCTCACCACTATGATGGTTACCCACAATATGAGGGATGCCATTGTTCACGGAAACCGTTTGATTATGATGAATGAAGGAAAAATCATATTGAATATTTCCGGGGAAGAGAAGAAGAATCTTACCATTGAGGACTTGTTACATAAATTTGAAGAGGTTTCTGGAACAGAATTTACGAACGATCAGGCGATTCTTTCCTAAATCTTAAAAATTTATTAAATATATGGGATATCTATTGCGTTGTATGAAATTTAATTTTATAATTTCACTACTTTCGAAGAGGGGAAGACAGTAATAGATTCGGAGGATTACATGAACGAAAACAATAACAAAGACCGTAACGGCGGAAACGAAAACAAAAACAATAATCATCAGCCTCTTATGATACTGGTGCTGTTTTCGCTGATTGCTCTTTTAATTACAACTTATTTTTGGAACAGCGGAGCATCTTCCACAAGGGTAGAAATCAGCTATACCCAGTTTATTGATTTGGTGGAAGAGGATCAGGTGAAATCTGTGGAAATTACCAGTGAGACCATTTCCATTACCTTAAATGAGGATTCTGATTTTACCGCCTCCAAAGAACAACAGGAAGTGGCAGACACTTATTTGAAAAGTACCGGTCAGAATTTGGAAGTGACCTATTACACCGGATACTTAAATGATGAAGAATTGTTGCCACTTTTGAAAGAGCATAACGTGGAAGTAAAAAGAGGAAGTTCCGGTAATACTTCGGCTATTATATACAATGTTTTGAGCTTTGTGGTTCCCCTTTTGATTCTGTGGGTGCTCTTTGGCCTGTTTATGCGAAACATGGGTGGCGGTGCCATGGGCGTTGGAAGAAGCAACGCAAAGGTATACGTTGAAAAAAGCACCGGTGTAACGTTTGCCGATGTGGCAGGACAGGATGAGGCTAAGGAATCTCTTCAGGAGATGGTAGACTTTTTGAACAATCCCAAGAAGTATACCTCCATCGGAGCGAAACTTCCAAAGGGTGCTCTTTTGGTGGGCCCTCCGGGAACAGGTAAAACACTTTTGGCGAAAGCAGTTGCGGGAGAAGCAGGGGTACCTTTCTTTTCTTTGGCAGGTTCTGATTTCGTAGAAATGTTTGTTGGTGTCGGTGCTTCCCGTGTAAGAGATTTGTTTAAAGAAGCGCAAAAACAGGCGCCTTGTATTATTTTTATTGATGAGATTGATGCCATCGGTAAGAGCCGTGACTCCAGATTTGGCGGAGGGAACGATGAGCGTGAGCAGACATTGAATCAGCTTTTGGCGGAAATGGACGGATTTGATTCCTCCAAGGGAGTTTTGATTTTGGCTGCTACCAACCGACCGGAAGTTTTGGATAAGGCATTACTTCGCCCCGGAAGATTTGACCGTCGAATTATTGCTGACCGTCCGGACTTAAAGGGACGTGTAGAAACTCTAAAGGTTCACGCCAAAGATGTTCACATGGATGAGACTGTGGATTTAGAGGCTTTGGCATTAGCGTCCGCCGGATTGGTGGGATCTGATTTGGCAAACATTATAAATGAAGCTGCAATTATTGCTGTTAAATCAGGCAGAAAATTTGTAAATCAGGAAGATTTATTTGAAGCTTTTGAACTTGTGGCTGTAGGCGGTAAAGAGAAGAAAGACCGGGCTATGAGTGATAAAGAAAGAAAACATGTGGCTTACCACGAAGTAGGTCATGCCCTGGTTTCTGCTTTGCAGAAAAACTCCGAACCGGTGCAAAAGATTACCATCGTTCCAAGAACCATGGGTGCTTTGGGATATACCTTACAGACGCCGGAAGAAGAGAAGTTCTTGGAAACAAAGGAAGAACTGGTGGCAAAGATTACCACTTACATGGGTGGACGTGCTGCAGAGGAAATTGTGTTCGGAACCTATACTTCCGGAGCTGCCAATGATATTGAAAATGCAACATCCATTGCGAGAAACATGGTAACCAGATTCGGTATGAGTAAGAAATTTGGTATGATGGGTCTTGCTACGGTAGAGAGCCAGTATTTGGAAGGTCGTGCATCTTTAACCTGCGGAGAAGAGACAGCGGCAGAAATCGACAAAGAAGTTCTTTCCATGATTACGGAATGCTACGAAACAGCATATTCCCTTTTGGAAGAACATCGAGATATTTTGGATAAGATTTCCGATTACCTCTATGAACATGAAACCATTTCCGGTAAGGAATTTATGGGCCTTTATCGCGAAATGATGGGCATAGAAGAAACTGCGGAAGAAAAACAGGAAGAGATGTTTGTAGACGAAGCGGAAGAAGAATTGTCTGCAAATACCAAAGGTCAACATATTGATATCGCTGCAGGAGATACATATGTTTAATATTGAAGAAGAACTTACAAAACTCCCGGATCAACCGGGAGTTTATATTATGCATGATGAAAAAGATGCCATCATCTATATCGGAAAGGCGTTAAGTCTTACAAAGCGCGTACATCAGTATTTTCAGGCTTCTCATGATGAGGGAATCCGAAAGAAGCAAATGGTTTCCCACATTCGCAGATTTGAATATATTGTGACGGATTCCGAGTTGGAGGCGTTAGTTTTGGAGTGTAACCTCATAAAGGAACACCGACCAAAGTATAACACCCTCCTTCGGGATGATAAGACCTACCCTTATATTAAAGTGACTCTGGGAGAAGCCTATCCCAGGGTTTTGTTTTCCAGAGAATTAAAAAAGGACAAGGCAAAATACTTTGGCCCTTTCACCAGTGGAAATGCGGTGAGAGACACCATTGACCTGGTACAAAAGCTCTATAAGCTTCGAACCTGTAATCAAAAATTCCCGGAAGCCTTTGGAAAAAAACGCCCCTGCTTAAACTATCATATGAACCAATGCCCCGGCGTTTGTACCGGAAAGGTTTCTCAGGTGGAATATGCCAAAAACGTGGAGGCGGCCATTGCCTTTTTGGACGGCAAATATGAGCCGGTGGTAAAAGAACTGAAAGAAAAAATGCAGCAGGCCTCTGATTCATTGGAATTTGAAAAGGCGGCAGGCTATCGTGACCTTTTGGAAAGTGTCAAAGCCTGTATGGAAAAGCAAAAAATTACGGCATCCGACGGAGAAGACAAGGATATTGTTGCAGTGGCAACGGACAGAGAAGATGCGGTGGTTCAGGTTTTCTTTATTCGAAACGGAAAAATGATTGGTCGGGATCATTTCTTTTTAAATGTCCATATGGAAGAAACCAAGTCGGATATTATTGAAGCTTTTTTACAGCAGTTTTATGCGGGAACTCCGGTAATTCCTAAAGAGATTTATGTTCAGGAAGAGTTGGAAAGGGTGGATACCATTTCCGACTGGCTGTCTCAGAAAAAGGGGAAAAAGGTTTACCTTCGTACGCCGAAAAGAGGGGCGAAGGAGAAACTGGTGGAACTGGCGGAAAAGAATGCAAAGATGGTATTGGATTCCGACAGGGAGAGAATCAAGAGAGAAGAGGGCCGAACCATTGGGGCGATGAAAGAAATCGCAGCCCTAATCGGTATGGACCATATTCACCGTATGGAGGCATATGATATTTCCAATACATCGGGATTTGCTTCTGTAGGTTCTATGGTAGTGTTTGAAAAAGGAAAGCCCAAGCGCAGCGACTACCGAAAGTTCCGGCTGAAAACCGTGGAGGGTCCCAATGATTACGCTTCTATGAAAGAGGTACTGACGCGACGATTCTCCCATGGACTTCGGGACAAGGAAGACCACTTGGAAAACAGTTTTACCTCTTTCCCTGATGTAATTATGATGGACGGTGGAAAGGGTCAGGTGAACATCGCCATGGAGGTGTTGCAGGAGCTTCACTTAGACATCCCTGTGTGCGGTATGGTAAAAGATGACCGACATCGTACCAGAGGACTGTATTTCCAAAATGAAGAAATTCCCATTGATAAACATAGTGAGGGATTTAAGCTTATTACCAGACTACAGGATGAGGCGCATCGCTTTGCGATTGAGTATCACAAGTCTTTGAGAGGAAAGGCCCAGGTTAAGAGCTTTTTGGATGATATCGAGGGAATTGGACCCACCAGAAGAAAGGCGTTGATGCGTAACTTTGAAAGCGCGGCGGATTTGAAAAACGCTACGCTGGAAGAATTACTGGAAATCCCGGAAATGAATGGGGAGGCGGCGGAAAATGTATACAATTATTTCCGCCGAGGATAGATTGACAATCGTATAAAATGCTATAATATTGAAGGGTAATCAAAAAGGAGGTTTTGATATGGGAGATGGAGCAAAACTTTCCGTAATTGCGGAAAAACTAAAACTTAAGAATTATACATCAAATATAAAACTGGATGAGCATGAAGTAACCATGGCGGATGTAAACCGTCCGGCGTTACAGCTCAACGGATTCTTTGATCATTTTGAGGCAGGAAGAATCCAATTGATTGGTATGGTGGAATGGACCTATTTGCAGAGCGAACAATCCAAAGAAGAACGTTTGGAAAGTTTTGATAAACTTTTAAGTTATGACATTCCCTGTATTATCTTTTGCCGTGGTTTTGTTCCGGATAAGCGAATTCTGAAAATCGCCGGAGAAAGAAATATCCCGATTTTAGGAACAGAACGTGGAACATCCGAATTCATGGCAGAATTAATTCATTTGTTGAATTACGAGTTGGCACCTATGACCTCCATTCACGGAGTGTTGGTTGACGTATACGGCGAAGGCCTTTTGATTACCGGTGAAAGCGGAATTGGAAAATCCGAGGCAGCACTGGAGTTGATTCGAAGAGGTCACCGTTTGGTTGCGGATGACGTGGTAGTAATCCGACGCACATCCAATAACACCCTTATGGGAAGTGCACCGGCTGTGACCAAGCATTTAATTGAACTTCGAGGCATCGGCATTATTGATGTTAAGAGCCTTTTTGGTGTGGAGTGTGTAAAAGAAAATCAAAAAATTGATTTTGTGATTAAACTGGAAGACTGGAAAAAAGAGGCGGAATACGATCGTATCGGCCTTGAAGATGAGTATATGGAAATCCTTGGCAATAAGGTAACCTGTCACAGTCTGCCCATTCGTCCCGGACGAAACCTGGCAGTTATCTGTGAAACCGCTGCAGTAAACCATCGTCAGAAGAAGATGGGTTACAACGCTGCTACAGAGTTGTATCGCCGTGTACAGGATAATATTGCAAAGGCAGAACAATAAATTAGAAAGAGGGACAATGATGGAAAGAGTAAATGCATGGAAGAAATATCCGGAAGGAAAAAAGAGAAAGGCAGTCATGGACTTTGCTGAAGGATACCGTCAGTTTTTGTCAAAATGCAAAACGGAACGGGAGTGCACTTCTTTCTTTATAGAGGAAGCAGAGGCTTGCGGATTTAAAGATTTATCCAAGATTATTGAGAAAAACAAAAAATTAAAAGCCGGAGATAAGGTATATTTGTCAAACCGTGGAAAAGGTCTTGCTCTTTTTGTAATCGGTAAAGATCCTTTAGAAAATGGTATGAGTATTTTGGGAGCACATATTGATTCTCCACGTATGGATTTGAAACAGAATCCTTTGTACGAAGATACAGAGATGGCACTTCTTGATACCCATTACTACGGCGGAATCAAAAAGTATCAGTGGGTTACCCTTCCTTTGGCGTTGCACGGTGTTGTGGCAAAGACCGATGGAACTTTGGTAAATGTAAATATCGGTGAAGAACCCACAGACCCTGTTTTTGGCGTATCCGATCTTTTGATTCATCTTGCCGGAGAACAGATGGAGAAAAAGGGCGCTAAGGTAGTAGAAGGAGAAGCTTTGGACGTTTTAGTAGGAAGCATTCCTTTGGAAGCTGCTGTGAAGGGCAAAAATAAAGAAGAGACCGAGAATAAGAAGGATTTGGTAAAACAGAATATTCTTCGTATCTTAAAAGAAAAATATGATATGGAAGAAGAAGACTTCCTTTCTGCAGAAATCGAAGTGGTACCTGCAGGAGCAGCAAGAAACTATGGCTTCGATGAAAGTATGATTATGGGATATGGCCATGACGACAGAGTTTGTGCATATCCTTCCTTTAAAGCAATTACAGAAGCAAAGAATCCAAAGAAGACATTGGCTTGCCTTTTGGTAGATAAGGAAGAAATCGGAAGCGTGGGTGCCACCGGTATGGAAAGCCGTTTCTTTGAAAATACAGTAGCAGAACTTGCAAACTTAACCGGAGAATACTCTGAGTTGGTGGTAAGACGTGCTCTTACAAATTCCAAAGCACTTTCTTCTGATGTTAGTGCTGCATACGATCCAAACTATCCTTCCGTAAACGAAAAGAAAAATACCTGCTATTTTGGAAAGGGCCTTGTGTTCAACAAATATACCGGTTCTCGAGGAAAGGGAGGATCAAATGATGCTTCCGCTGAATACATGGGCGAACTTCGCGGTATGTTTGAAAAAGGTGACATCGCTTTTCAGACTGCGGAACTTGGAAAGGTAGATCAGGGTGGCGGCGGAACCATCGCTTACATTTTAGGAAATTACTCCATGCTTGTCATTGATTCCGGAGTAGGTGTATTAAACATGCACGCACCCTGGGAAATCATTAGCAAGGTGGATTTGTACGAAGCTTACAGAGGATACGGTTCTTTCTTAAAGAATGCATAACATATGAAAAAAGAATTGGAAAATCAGTTAAAAAATATTGTAAAAAAAGGATTGGTAGCAGTAGATGAACCTATGAGCGCCCATACAACGTTTCGTATCGGTGGACCGGCGGACTACTACGTAGAGCCTACCTTCGAAGAGGTAAAGGAACTTCTTTTCTTTTTGAAAAAAGAAAACATCCCCTATACCTTAATCGGAAACGGAAGCAATCTTTTGGTATCCGATGAAGGAATTGAAGGTGTTGTGGTTTCCTTTGGAAAAGAAATGAGCGAAGTGTCCTGGGAGAAAGAAGTGGTTCGTGCCAAAGCTGGAATCCTTTTATCCAGACTGGCATCCTTTGCTGCGTCTAAGTTCTTGAGTGGTTTGGAGTTTGCTTCCGGAATTCCCGGTACCTTGGGAGGCGCCATTACCATGAACGCCGGAGCCTACGGTGGAGAAATGAAAGACGTGGTACAAAGCGTAACGGTTTTGGATGGGGATGAAATTAAAGAGTATTCCGGTGAAGAAATGGATTTTTCCTACCGTCACAGTCGCGTGTTGGATGAGGATTTGATTGTGTTGGAAGTTACCATGAAACTTCAAAGTGGAAGGGAGGAAGAAATTCTTTCTTCCATGAAAGAGTTAAACAAAAAACGTGTGGAAAAACAACCCTTAAACTTCCCCAGTGCCGGTAGTACTTTTAAGCGACCCGAAGGTTATTTTGCAGCCAAGTTAATTGAGGATGCAGGATTGAAAGGCTACACTGTGGGTGGAGCCAAAGTTTCGGAAAAGCATTCCGGATTTGTGATAAATTTTGATCATGCTACTGCAAAAGATGTGTGTACTCTGATGCAGGACATACAGCGGATTGTGAAAGAAAAATTTGATGTTTCTTTGGAACCTGAGGTTCGTTTGATAGGAAGATTTTAATATGAAATTAATTATTTTAACGGGAATGTCCGGTGCAGGAAAACATACTGCTTTTAAAACATTGGAAGATTTGGGTTACAATTGTGTAGATAACCTTCCCATTCCATTGCTGAAAAGCTTTGTGGAACTGGCATGGAAAAACGAGGCGGAGACCAACAAGGTGGCCGTTGGGATTGATGTTCGTTCCGGTGAATCCATTGAGACGGTGGAAGAGACCTTAAATGAAATTGAAGCAGACGGTAAAGAAGTGGATATTGTCTTTTTGGATGCGGAAGATGAAGTTTTGGTTGCCCGATACAAGGAAACCAGAAGAAGTCATCCTTTGGCAATGAAGGAAAGCATTTATGACGGTATTGCTTTGGAACGGCAGCAGATTTCCTTTTTGAAAGACCGGGCGGATTATGTGATTGATACCACCCATCTTTTGACCAAGGATTTAAAGGCAGAGCTTCGAAAAATCTTTTTGGAACACCAGACCTTCAAAAGCCTTTTTGTGACAGTGATGTCCTTTGGATATAAGTATGGAATCCCTCAGGATGCGGATTTGGTATTTGATGTAAGATTCTTGCCAAACCCTTATTATGTTACAGACCTTCGTCCTATGACGGGAAATGACCAGCCCATTCGGGATTACGTAATGAAAAGCGATGTTTCCAAGGAGTTTTTGGAAAAACTTAAGGATATGATTACCTTTTTGATTCCCAGTTATATTGAAGAGGGAAAGACCCAGTTGGTAATCGCTATCGGATGTACCGGGGGAAAGCATCGTTCCGTTACCATTGCCAATGAAATCTACCAAAACCTTTTGGGGTTGGATGAGGGGTTTGGCCTTCGCATTGAACACAGAGATATTGAAAAAGACCGAAAGAGAGGAAAGTAATGTCCTTTTCTCAGGATATAAAAAAAGAGCTGATGGGAGAAATCCCAAAGCCCAGACATTGTATTATCGCCGAACTGGCGGCTTTGACCTTTACCCTTGGAAAATGGGGAGAAAAAGGGTTTTACATAGAGTCTGAAAATGAGGAATTAAAAAGAAAGTTCTTTACTTTACTAAATAAAACGATTACTATAAGTGAGTATGACGATGTGCTTTCCAAGGAGGCCGTTGAGGAACTTTTTGAGGTGTTGAAAGTAAAAGACAATACCTTTGAAATGAATGGTCTTCTCATACAGCAACCCTGTTGTAAAAAAGCATTTATAAGAGGAATCTTTTTGACTTCCGGTTCTGTCAGTGACCCGTGGAAGGGCTATCATTTTGAGACGGCGCTTTCCAATGAAAGTTTGGCGAAGAGTGTTCGGGAAGTGATTTGTTCCTTTGGGATAGATGCCAAGATGGTGGAACGAAAACAGCAGACGGTTGTCTACGTAAAAGAAAGCAATCAAATTGAAGATTTACTTGCCTTGATGGGCGCCAATGTTGCATATCTGAAATTTGAAAATGTTCGTATTGAAAAAGAGATGCGAAATTCCATTAATCGTCAGGTGAATTGCGAAACAGCCAACATTACAAAAACAGTATCGGCTGCGGTTCGCCAAATAGAGGATATAAGGCTGATTGAGGAGACAAGAGGCCTTTCGTCGTTACCGAAAAACCTGCAGGAAATTGCAGTGCTTAGAAAAGAACACCCGGATATGGCGTTGAAAGATTTGGGGAATCTTATGGATCCGCCTGTGGGAAAATCCGGAGTGAATCATCGGTTACGTCGTATTGGGGAGATTGCAAAATCAATCCGCAATTAATTTAGGAGGAACTGTTATGAAGAAGAATGTTGTCATTCAGATGAGCAACACAATGGAGGCAACACCGATTGCACATTTGGTACAATTGGCTAATCAGTTTGAAAGTCGTGTTTACTTTGAGATGGACACAAAGAGAGTAAACGCAAAGAGCATTATGGGTATGATGAGTTTGGTACTTTCTACCGGAACAACAGTTACCATCGATGCTGAGGGAAGTGATGAAGATAAGGCAATTGATGCCATGGAAGATTTTCTTACAACCTAGATTTTTTAGAGAGCAACTATGAGTAAAAAATTACTGTTTGTATACAACCCTCATTCCGGAAAAGGAATGATTAAGCAGAATCTGTCAGATATTATGGATTGTTTGATTAAGGCAGATTTTGAAGTGACAATTTACGCAACACAGGCAGCGGGAGACGCTGTCAACAAGTGTTGTGAGGAAGCCCAAAACTACGATCGGATTGTATGCTCCGGAGGAGATGGCACCTTGGATGAGGTGGTTACCGGAGTGATGAAGTCCGGACATAGGGTTCCCATTGGTTATATTCCTGCGGGAAGCACCAATGATTTTGGAAACTCTTTGGGCATAGATAAAGAAATGCTTAGCGCAGCACATATTGCGGCGGGAGAGCATTCTTTTTTATGCGATGTTGGAAGATTCGGGGAAGACTATTTTGTCTACGTGGCTGCTTTTGGTATTTTTACAGAAGTATCCTATGCTACAGACCAGAATCTGAAAAACATGTTGGGACATGCCGCTTATATTTTGGAAGGAATGAAACAGCTTTGGGATATTCCTTCTTTCCGTATGTTGGTAGAACATGACGGTAATATTTTCTATGATGAATTTATCTACGGAATGGTGACAAATACCATGTCAGTAGGTGGATTTAAAGGTATTATTCCGGGAAACATTGAATTAAACGACGGACTTTTTGAGGTGACTTTGATTAAGACACCGAAGAATCCCATTGAGTTAAATGAAATCCTGGCCTTTTTGACAGGATTGGCAAAGGATACGGAATTGGTGTACTCCTTTAAAACCAATCAAATCAAGTTTACCTGTAACGAAAAGGTGCCCTGGACATTGGACGGGGAATATGGCGGAGATCCGGAAAGCGTTTTGATTTCCAATATCCCTCAGGCTATGGAAATCATAGTTGAATGAGGCAGGGATTTAAGCTATAATTGAAAGCGGAAATCTTACGGGAAAGCCCGTGTTGATAATAATATCCTTCTGAATTTCAGAGGGGGAAAGAATGGAGGAAACTATTTATGTTAGTATCTGCAAAAGAAATGTTAGACAAAGCAAAAGCAGGACACTATGCCGTTGGTCAGTTCAACATCAATAACCTTGAATGGACAAAGGCTATTTTACTTACTGCTGAAGAATGCAAGTCACCTGTAATCCTTGGTGTATCTGAGGGTGCAGGAAAGTACATGACAGGATTCAAGACCGTAGCTGCTATGGTTAAGGCTATGGACGAGTCTTTGGGAATTACAGTTCCTGTAGCTCTTCACTTGGATCACGGTACATACGAAGGAACAAAGGCTTGTATCGAAGCTGGATTTACTTCTGTTATGTTTGACGGTTCTTCTTATGACATCAACGAAAACGTTGAAAAGACCAAGGAATTGGTTGAACTTTCTCACAAGAACGGGATCTCTATCGAAGCTGAAGTAGGTTCTATCGGTGGTGAAGAAGACGGTGTTGTTGGTATGGGTGAATGTGCTGATCCCGACGAATGCAAGATGGTTGCTGACCTTGGTGTTGACATGCTTGCAGCTGGTATCGGAAACATCCACGGTGTATATCCTGAAAACTGGGCTGGTCTTTCTTTCGAGACTTTGGATGCTATTCAGCAGAAGACAGGAGCTATGCCTTTAGTACTTCACGGTGGTACAGGTATTCCTGATGATATGATTGCAAAAGCTATCTCTTTAGGCGTATCTAAGATCAACGTTAACACAGAGTGTCAGTTAGTATTTGCAGAAGCTACAAGAAAATATATTGAAGCCGGCAAGGATCAGCAGGGTAAAGGATTTGACCCTAGAAAACTTCTTGCACCGGGAACAGATGCTATCAAAGCTAAAGTAAAAGAAAAGATGGAATTATTCGGTTCTGTCGGCAAAGCTTAAGTAGTACTTATGTTTTGAATCTAAGGGGGTGCCTTTATTTGGCATCCCTTTTTTAAAGTAAATTATAGAAAAGGATCAATACAATGGAGAAAGATTATTTTAATGTTGCGGATATTTTCGGTGAAAACGTGTTTAATGACGCAACCATGCAGGAGCGTCTTCCGAAAAAAACCTATCAGAAGTTAAAAGAAACCATTCGCCAGGGAAGAGAGCTGGATATTGAAACAGCAGATGTGGTCGCTCACGAAATGAAGGAATGGGCAATCGAAAAGGGTGCTACACACTATACTCATTGGTTCCAGCCCCTTACCGGTGTAACTGCGGAAAAACATGATTCCTTTATTTCAGCTCCAAAGGAAAACGGAAAGATCCTTATGAGCTTTTCCGGAAAGGAATTGATTAAGGGTGAGCCGGATGCTTCTTCTTTCCCTTCAGGTGGACTTCGAGCTACTTTTGAGGCAAGAGGATATACAGCTTGGGATCCCACTTCTCCGGCTTTTGTAAGACAGGATGCCGCGGGTGCAACACTTTGCATTCCCACAGCTTTTTGTTCTTATACCGGTGAAGCTTTGGATCAAAAGACTCCTTTGCTTCGTTCCATGGAAGCAATCAATAAACAGTCTATTAGATTGATTCGTTTGTTTGGAAATACAACATCCAATCGTGTAACACCTTCCGTAGGTGTGGAACAGGAATACTTCTTAATCGATCGGGAAAACTTCCTGGCACGTAAAGATTTGGTTTATACCGGACGTACTCTTTTGGGTGCTATGCCTCCCAAGGGACAGGAAATGGACGATCATTACTTCGGTGCAATCCGGGAGCGTATTGCAGCCTTTATGAAGGATGTAAATATCGAGCTGTGGAAGCTTGGGGTATCCTCCAAAACACAGCATAATGAGGTTGCTCCTGCACAGCACGAGTTAGCGCCTATTTATGCAGAAGCAAACGTAGCGGTAGACCACAACCAGTTAATCATGGAAACCTTAAAGAAGGTGGCATATCGTCACGGATTACAGTGTCTGTTGCACGAGAAGCCCTTTGCCGGTGTAAATGGTTCCGGTAAGCATGACAATTGGTCATTGGTTACAGACGATGGTATCAACCTTTTGGAGCCCGGTAAAACACCTCATGAAAATGTTCAGTTCTTATTGGTTCTTTGCTGTATCTTAAAAGCAGTGGATGAGCATGCGGATTTGTTAAGAGAGTCTGCTGCAGATGTGGGAAATGACAACCGTTTAGGTGGAGATGAGGCACCTCCGTGCATTATTTCCGTTTATCTTGGAGAACAGTTGCAGGACGTATTGGATCAGTTGATTCGTACCGGTACTGCTGACCACAGTATTTCCGGTGAGAAGTTGGATACCGGTGTTACTACACTTCCTGACTTCTTGAAGGATGCTACCGACAGAAACCGTACCTCACCTTTTGCCTTCACCGGTAATAAGTTTGAGTTCCGTATGGTAGGTTCTGAAGACTCTGTTGGTGAACCCAATATCGTATTAAATACCATTGTTGCTCAGGCTTTTGCTGAGGCTTGTGATGAGTTGGAAAAAGCAAAAGACTTCAACATGGCTGTACATGATTTGATTAAGAAGCTTGCAAAAGATCATCAGAGAATCGTGTTCAATGGTAATGGATATTCTCCGGAATGGGCAAAGGAAGCAAAAAAGCGTGGCTTGTCTATTATCAATAATATGTTGGATGCAATTCCCGCATTGACTTCCGAAAAGTCAATTTCTTTGTTTGAAGAGTTCAATGTATTTACAAAGGCGGAATTAGAGTCCCGTGCGGAAATTGAATACGAAATCTATGCAAAGAAACGTAATATTGAAGCAAAGGTAATGATTGATATTGTTCGTAAACAAATCATTCCTGCGACCATTCGTTATACTACCGTTCTTGCAGAATCTGTGAATCAGGTTCGTTCTGCTGCAGAAGCAGCGGATGTAAGTACTCAGGTGGAAATGCTTACAGAAGTATCTGCTTGCTTAAAGGATACCAAAGAAAAGCTTGTAAAACTTGAAGAGTACGAAGCAAAGGGGGTAACCCTTTCCGATACCAAAGAAAGAGCCTTCTATTACAGAGACTATGTATTGCCTGCAATGGAAGCGGTTCGTAAGCCGGTAGACCGTTTGGAAATGTTGGTGGACAAATCTATGTGGCCTATGCCTTCTTACGGAGATATGATTTTCGAAGTGTAAACAAAAATAAAAGCGTAATCGCAATTTGCGATTACGCTTTTTTTATGTCTTTTTATTAGTCGTTGTTTTCTTCGACTTCTACGGAATCGGAAGTGGTATCTTCAGAAGATGTATCTTCTGATTCGTCTTCCGATGACTCCTCTTCTTTTTTCTTCTTCTCTTCTTCTTCCTTTTTCTTTTGCTCTTCAGCCTCTTTTGCAGCCTTTTCAGCGGCTTCTTTGCTGTGAACGGTACAAATCTGAGATAAGAACTCTTCGCTTAGCATATAGGGCGAATCTGCAGAACCGGTGCTGCTTCCACCAACCATATAAACACCGCTGTGAGTAGAGGTGCAGTATTCATTGGCAATCTGACCGGATTCATCACACAAGGTAACGGCAATGTGATGGTCGCAGGTCTCTGTGGGTTGTGTGCCTTCTGCAAAGTATTCGGTATAGAGCATGGAGCCTCTGGGGTCGCAATTACATACCCCGTCTATGGGCAACAATCCGGATTTGGAACATACTGTCACCTGTACGATGCCGCTTGGCATGGTAAAGTCTTTGTATTCTAATCCTTCGTGAATACGGCTCATTACCTGACGCCAGATATTCTTTGAATATACTGTACTTGACTGAGGAGAGTTGTCATCGCAACCGCCCCAAATAGAAGCAGTGTAGTAAGGAGTATATCCGCAGAAAACAGTATCTCTATCCTTGGTAGTGGTACCGGATTTTCCGGCTACAGCCATGTTTGAGATATTGGCTCTGGTACCTGTTCCACTGGTCATTACATCTTTCATGGCACTGGTTAACAGCCAGGCTGTGGTGTCTTTTAATACCTTGGTGGATTCGTTGGTGGTGTTGTCCAATAAAACGTCGCCGTTGTAATCTAAAACCTGGGTGTAGAAGACAGGTTTGTTGTAATTTCCGCTGTTAGCAATGGTTGCGTAAGCAGCGGTTAATTCCAAGTTGGTAACACCGTTTGTAATACCACCCAAGGCTAAGGCCTGGTTGTTATCTCCGCTGTCCAAGGTAGTGATTCCAAGTTTTTCAACATATTCATATCCCAAAGAGGTTCCGATTTGTGTCAGTGTTCGAACGGTAACCACGTTAATGGAATTGGTAATTGCGGTTCGAATGTTGGTAAAGCCTCGGTAGCTGTTGTCGTAGTTGGAAAGGGAGGTTCCGTTGGCGTAGGTCATGGGAGCATCATCCTGAACAGAAGCCAAGGTCAAACCGCCGGCATCTAAGGCGGGAGCATAGGCTGCCAAAACTTTAAAGGTGGAACCGGGCTGTCTGGTAATGCCGGTAGCACGGTTTAAGGTTTTGCTTCCTGTTTTGTCTCCTCGACCGCCCACAATGGCGGCCACATATCCGGTGGATTGATCCATAACGGTCATTGCTGCCTGGGGCTGTAAGGTAAATACTACGGATTCTCCTGCTTCAGAGATGGTATCTCCTTCTTCCATGATTTCATCTTTGTAGGCATCAATGGCAGCCTGGGCTTCTTCTTCGGAGTTGAAGTTGATGCTGTAGTTTTTATTCGCTGCCTGATAATAGGAGAGCATGGTCTGTTCGCTGTAGTTTTCGTAAGTGCCGTCTGCTTTTGTGACGGTGAGTCGATAACTAAAGGAGACCTTTGGATCAGTAGCATAGTTTTCACTGTTGTTAATTTCTTCTTCCACAATTTTTTGGATGTTGGAATCCTGAGTGGAATAAATGGTTAAACCACCGGAGTAAAGCTTTTGGTAAGCTTCGGTTTCTGTGTAACCCTTTTGTTCCATTAAATCGTCAATTACCTGATCCGTAAGGGCATCTACAAAGTAGGAAGTGGAAGAGGTATCGATTTCGTTGTTAATGATCTGAATTCGACTGTACACGTCATCGTTGATGGCTTCTTCGTATTCGCTTTCGCTGATATAGCCCTGATCCAACATGTTTTGCAAAACTTTTTTGCGGCGCTTTGCGTTTTCTTCAGGATAACTGATGGGGTTATACTTGGAAGGGTTCTGGGTAATACCGGCAATGACTGCACACTCGGAAAGCGTAAGATCGCTAACGGACTTATTAAAGTACCGTTCGGAAGCAGCCTGAACACCCAGAGTATTCTGGCCAAGGTTAATGGTGTTTAAGTAGTTTTCCAAAATCTCATCTTTGGAAGTGACTTTTTCTAACTGGATGGCCAAATACTGTTCCTGAATCTTTCGGTCAACCCTTTCTTTAAAGGTCGTCTCACTGGTCCAGGTGGTAAAGTAGTTGTTTTTTAACAACTGCTGTGTAATGGTGGAAGCACCTTGGGAAGCTTTGCTTCCGCTGAAAACGTTTACCACATCCACAACAACCGCACGGATGATACCTTTTACGTCGATACCGTTGTGTTCGTAAAATCTGGCATCCTCAATGGCAACGAAGGCATGTTGCAAATCCTCAGGAATCGAATCCAAAGTAACATACTCTCGATTGGCACCGGAAGAGGCGAGGTTTTCGATTTCTACACCGGCATTGTCATAGATGGTGGTGGAGAATCCCTCTGGTGAAATATCTATGGTAGATACATCCGGTAAATCATTAATCAAGTTGGTGACGTAAAATGCTGCGCCTCCAAGTCCAATCGCAACAAGGAGTGCGATACAAATCAGTAATGTTTTTATAAATGATATGCCGAATTTTTTTCGGGCCTTTGCTTTCTTGTTAGATAAAGCAGCTTTATTCTTCTTCAAGTTTTTCTTCCCGTAATTCATAAAAACTCCTTTTTAAACATAATTATGATAATTATAGCAGATGTTATCATTATTATAAAGAAAAATGGATGGGTGCAGGAGGAGAGGGGATGGGTCACAGTGGAATCAACGGTGGAAAAAAAGCCGGGCATTTTATATAATTGGCAATATGGAATATGAAATTTATAAAGACGGTGAAGGAAAAATAACAGAAAAGAAGTCGGTGTTTATCGCGGCAGTTGCCTCAGTGAAAACAGAAGAAGAGGCTTTAGAATTTATCAGCGCTAAGCGAAAAGAACACTATGACGCGAGACACAACTGTTTTGCTTATATTGTGGGAGAGCAGGACGAGTGTGTTCGGTCTTCCGATGATGGAGAGCCCAGCGGAACAGCAGGCAGACCTATCTTAGATGTTTTGACCGGGGCGCATTTGCACAATGTGGTAGTTGTGGTTACCAGATACTTCGGAGGCGTGTTGCTGGGAACGGGAGGCTTGGTAAGAGCCTATTCCCAGGCTACCAAAGAAGGAATTGAAGCGTGCATCCTTTTGGAGAAAAACTACGGAAAGAAACTTAAAATTTCTATGGACTATACACTTTTGGGAAAAGTTCAGTATATTTTAAAGGAAAGAAATGTATTCATTGTGGATACGTTGTATGATGCAGATGTGACCATAGAAGCATACGTCCCGTTGGAAGATGTGGATGCTTTGGAAAAGGAACTTGTGAACCAAACAGGGGCCAAGGCAAGCCTGGATTGGGGAGATTCGGTGAGTTATGGAATTGCAGAAGAAAAGCTTGTGCTGTTTTAGCACAAGCTTTTTCCTTTTTATTTTTGCTTAAAATAATCTTTTAAATTTTCAATAGGAATAGGTTTTGCATAATTATATCCTTGAATATAGTCAAAACCGTGATTGATACAGAAGCTCTTTTGCTCTTCTGTTTCCACACCTTCCACCAAAGGGGAAATGTGGCTTTCTTTTAGCATATGAATCAAAGCGCGAATCATTTCTTCTGTGTTTTCATCTTCCATGGCCTTATATAAGATGGATTTATCAAACTTAATGGTGTGAAAGTCTCCAGAGGTTAAACGATCAAAGTTGGAGTATCCGGTACCGAAATCATCCAGGTAGAAGTGGATGCCTTCATCGTTCATGCTTTGCATGTTGTTGGACACCACGTCGTAGTTTTCATAAACGGAGGATTCCGTAACTTCCAAGCGAATCTTATTGGGATCCACGCCATTGTGCTCGATGATGTTTAATAAATCATCGGTCATACTTTTTACGGACAGTTCCAAAGGAGAGCAGTTTACTGTAATACAGTCGTATTGGTAATCGTCTCCCAATGATTTGATTTCTTTACATACCTTATCCAAAATAATACAGGTTAAGGGGTGAATACACCGGCTTTCTTCCGCAACGGGAATAAAGGAACCGGGATATAAAATATTTCCGTCAATTTCCAAACGCATCAGCGCTTCGGCACTGACAAAGGCTTCGTTCTCAACAGAATAAATGGGCTGTGCATAGGCAAGGATTCTGGCATCGCTTAAATCCTTCCTGTCTCGGATATCTTCCAGTGCCAAATGGACACGGTAGTATTTCATGAAATCTGTCATCTCTTTATTGCCGGCGAACAAAATCTCGTTTTCCGCACTGTCGTTTAGCCTGTTCTGCAAGAAAGAGTAGTAATGCTGGAGAATATCCAGGTTCTGCAGGAAGGGATGATTGGTAATTGCCACAACCTTGTAGTAGGCAGGGAGATAATCATTTCCCATGGGATGGTTGACAATATCCATGATTTCATCCAAATATTCTCTTCCGGTTATTTCAGTATCTAAATAAGTAAATGCAGCATAGGTGCTGGTGGAAATACGGTATGCATAACTCCGTTTACAAATGCGTTCCGTTCTTCTTGCAATGTCAGAAATAATATTGTGTATCATGGACTCCTGAAGAACAAAATTTGTCTTTTCCAACTGAGGGATGGAGACGAATACAACGATAAAGTTTTTGTGCTTTTTAATGGAATCGGAAATCTTTGCATTTAAAGGATCTCCGTTTTGGGTTCCTGTTTCCTCGTCATAAGGATTGCTGTGGAACAACAAATAGGTTGCCATAAAAGGTATGGTATAGGTCAAACTAATGAAGATGTTATTTAAAAACAATCCCTGAAGTACTAAAGTAAATCCAAGGGACACGGAAAAAATTTGCATACTTAAAAGGATTACTTTGGGCAGATAATTTCGATGAATAAAGGTAATTACCTGTACAATCAGGCAGGCTGAAATACCAAAGGCACAGCAAAACAGGATAAATGACTTTAATCGCAGGGTGTCCGTAGGGAAGGTATGCTCACCACCTCGAATCAAAGCAAAGTAGATATAACCGATTATGATATAAAAAAACGTAAAAATGAAGGCACTTACCAAGGCCGGTTTTTTATAAGCAGAACCGTATATTAGATAATAGATATAGGACATTATTAAATTTAATATGGAAATATAACAGAAGCCGTAAAGAATATAACATATAATCAGAGCCGCTTTATTATAAGGAAAGACTCCGTTTACACGATGTCCCAAATGTAAGAGAATCATGCTTCCAATCATTCCTATAATAATTCCGACAAAGTTAATTCGATATCCGATTGTTTTTCTGGGATTGGAGTAAAGCATGAAAAACAATACTAAACATCCCAATGTAATACTGGAGATTTCTCCATAAACATTTATTGCCATATAATACACTCACCAATTCTTCGTTATTTTTCTTTCACAGAAAAAACCACTTTAATCATATTTACTGTATAATCAGTTGTCAACGGATTTTGGGAAAAAAGTGTTTTTGCAATAAAAAAGAAAAAATCTTTCGTTTTACTTTAGATTTACATTTCTACGGTAAATGTATATGCATAATACAAATTTGAAGATTTGTTCATTGAAAAAACCTTTTTTCGGGAATAAAATCACTAAAAGAAAATGAAATTAGAATCAGAGGAAATAGGAGGTTTAATATGGCTTCTGTAGCAGAAAACATGAAACACGCAGCAGAAAGACAGGCTTTTTCCGTAGCAATTGATAGATTTTTAAATCATTTGGACAAGCAAGATGAGGCTCAGAGAGGAGAAACTTACGTTAAGCTTGTAAACATGGCAGAAAAGTTCTGGGGAAAAGGAAATGAGGAAACCATGAACAAGGTTCGTGCAGCCGTATCCGATCCGAACAACCGCTGGGTGAAATACATCAACAAAATTATTGACGAGACGAATCCACAGTTTGCAAAGAAGTTCATTTTGAACTTGGGTTACGAAGCATTCTTCCGTGGAACAAAAATGATTCGTGCCAACCGTGAAAAATATAAATGCAATATTCCTTGGTTGATTTTATTTGATCCTACCATGGCTTGTAACATGCATTGTGTAGGTTGCTGGTCAGGTACATACGGTCACAAGGCAAATCTTACTTTTGAAGACATGGATAAGATTGTTACCGAGGGAAAAGAGCTGGGTGTATATCTTTACATGATGACCGGTGGAGAACCTATGGTACGTAAAGCAGATATTATCAAGCTTTGCGAGAAGCATAACGATTGTATCTTTGCCGCTTATTCCAACTCTACTTTAATTGATGAGGAACTTTGCAAGAAGGTAGTTGAATTAGGAAACCTTACCTTTATGCTTTCCATCGAAGGTACACCTGATACTAACGATGCGCGTCGTGGTGAAGGACATTATGCAGCTGTTATGAAGGCAATGGATTTGCTTAAGAAATATGGTATCGTTTACGGTACTTCCATTTGTTACACAAGAGATAACATTGAAGCAGTTACCAATGATGACTTCTTAAGATTTATCTCTGATAAGGGCGCTCGTTTTGGATTCTATTTCCACTACATGCCTGTTGGAAACAATGCAGTTCCCGAGCTTATGCCTACAGTAGAGCAGCGTAAGAAGATGATTGAAAAGATTCGTTGGGTGCGTTCAAAGGACAGCGATATTGAATTCTATCCTATGGACTTCCAGAACGATGGAGAATATGTTGGCGGATGCATTGCCGGAGGAAGAAACTACTTCCATATCAATTCAAACGGTGATGCAGAACCTTGTGTATTTATTCATTATTCCAATACCAACATTCATGAGAACAGCATCTTAGAGATGTTACAGTCTCCTTTGTTTATGGAATACCACAAAGGACAGCCTTTCAACCGCAACCACTTACGTCCTTGTCCTATGCTTGAGAACCCTCAGCTTTTACGTGAGATGGTAGAACGAAGTGGTGCACATCAGACCAACTTAGAGTCTCCCGAAGAGGCAGATCACCTTTGTGCAAAATGTGATGACTATGCAGCTGAGTGGGCTCCTGTAGCTGATGAAATCTGGGCTAACCAGACACACAGAAAGCATACATACGAAAACTATTCTCAGGAACACAGAGAGCATCCTGAGTTGGCAGCTTTTGAGACCTTAGAAGAAAAGAAAGAGTCTAAGGTAGGCTAATGATAATATAAAATGAAAGATTTCCGCCTCGGTAAGAATCGAGGCGGATTTTTTTGTGCGGTTTTATCTAAAAAAGAAAAAATTGTTATAGGGAATTTGAAATTTTTATAGTATGATTTTGAATATGAAGAAAAAGGGGGTACACCTATGGCATTAGCGAAATATGAAACACAACACATTGATATAGTAAGAAAGCTTTCTCCGGAATGTATGGTGCTTTTGAAATCCAACGGGGATTTTCCATTGGAAGCACCGGGGAAAATTGCATTATACGGAAATGGGGCGCGAAAAACAGTTAAAGGCGGGACCGGATCCGGAGATGTAAATTCAAGGTTTTATGTGACGGCAGAATACGGACTGCAAAAGGCGGGATTTTTTATCACAACGGACAGATGGTTGGATGCCTATGATGAGCTTCGCGTGAAGTCTCATGAGTCTTTTGTAAAAAAAGTGAAAGAAGAGGCAAAGGCAGCAAAGGTTCAGGCCATGGTTTATGGTATGGGCAAGGTGGAAACGGAACCAAATTACGAGTTACCCCTGGATGGAGAGGGCGACCTTTGTGTATATGTTCTTGCCAGAAACTCCGGAGAAGGAAATGACAGAACACCGGAAGCAGGGGATATAAGTCTTACGGCTACAGAAAAAAGAGATATTTTAGCATGTCAAAAAAAATATAAGAAGTTTATTCTGGTATTAAACGTAGGTGGAGTAGTCGATCTTTCAGAGGTAATGGAAGTAGAGAATATTCTTCTTCTTTCCCAGCTGGGAGTAGCTACCGGTGATGCTTTGGCAGATGTTTTACTTGGAAAGGAATCGCCGTCTGGAAAATTGACCACTACCTGGAGCAGCTGGGGGGATTACTCTAAGATTGGAGAATTTGGAGATAAGGATATTACCAGATACAAGGAAGGGGTTTATGTAGGGTATCGTTATTTTAACAGTGTAGGCAAAAAGCCACTGTTTCCCTTTGGATTTGGTCTTTCTTATTCCACATTTAAAATGGAAAAGAAGGATATAAAGATTAAGGGAACCAAAGTTTTTGTCACAGTTTCAGTAAAAAATACCGGTGGTTTTCCGGCAAAGGAAGTGGCACAGCTTTATATAACCTGTCCTTGGGGAAAACTGGATCAGCCCTATCAGAAGCTTTGTGCCTATGGAAAAACGAAAAAACTTTCTTCCGACGAAAGTGAGGAGCTCACCTTATCTTTTGGTATGGAAGAGATGGCATCCTATGATGAGGAAAAGGCTTCCTTTGTTTTGGAAAAGGGCCAGTATATTTTACGACTTGGAGCAAACAGTGAACAAACACAGGAAGTTGCTGCCATTAATCTTTCTGAGGATGTGGTGGTTCGCAAGTTGAAGAGAGTGGGAGGAAATACAGATTTTAAGGATTTTATTCCCGAAAAAACTTGGGCGGACACTGCAAAAGAAGGTGTAGAGGTGGTATCGGTAGGAGCCAACGCCTTTGATGAATTGAAGTGGCCTGCACCGTCAAAGCCACCGAAAGCAGCCTATGAATTTGTATCTAAGCTTTCCGACGAAAATCTGGTGTATATGAACCTCGGTCAGTTTAAAGAAGCAGCCGGAATTGCTTCTGTGATTGGTGATGCCTCTATTCATGTGGCAGGTGCTGCAGGGGAAAGTTGTTCCAAAGTAGAAGGGATTCCTCCGATTATTATGGCGGATGGACCGGCAGGACTTCGTTTAAACAAAGAATATGTAAAGACAAAAGACGGGGTGAAGGCCGTAGGTAACACGATGCCAGAGGGCTTTGATGATTATATGTCTTCTATTGCAAAGTTTGCAATGAATACCTTCCTTAATAGAAAGCCTAAGGGAGAGGTTTATAATCAGTATTGTACAGCTATTCCTATTGGAACCGCTTTGGCTCAGGCCTGGAATGATGAAGTGTGCTATACCTGTGGTGATGTGGTAGGTGAAGAAATGGAAATGTTTGGCGTTCATCTTTGGTTGGCACCGGCATTTAACATTCACAGAACACCTCTTTGTGGAAGAAACTTTGAGTATTGCTCTGAAGATCCTTTGATTAGTGGAAAAGTAGGAGCTGCTATTACCAAGGGTGTGCAAAAACATAAAAACTGCGGAACAACCATTAAACATTTTTGCTGTAACAATCAGGAATACTCCAGATATCAAAATAACAGCATGGTGTCAGAACGTGCATTGCGGGAAATCTATTTAAAGAATTTTGAAATCTGTATTCGGGAAGCTGCGCCTATGGCTCTAATGACTTCCTACAATTTATTGAACGGTGTTCATACTGCAGAGCGGGAAGACTTGTTAAAAGGCGTACTCCGTGAAGAATGGGGATATGAGGGAATGGTTATGAGTGATTGGATTATTGCCATGTTAAACGATAAGTCTGCAAAGAACAGAACCACCCATTCCGCACCGGCAATGAAAGCCGGAAACAATGCCTTTATGCCAGGCAGTAAAATAGATTTTGATCGGGCCATGCAAGCATTGCATGGAGAAAGTAAAGAAGGCTACACCTTAACCAGAGACGATCTGAGTTATAATGCAGCCTATACTTGTGATATTAGTTGGAAACTTCATCAATCATAAGTTTCATTCAGAATTCACAAAAGATTATTTTAAAATAATGCAACGGATTTCGTCTTCAGAGGCGGTGAGAGAACCTTGAATCATTTCAGGTTTTCCGCCGCCTTTTGCGTTTAGTTTTTCCCGAAGCTCTTTTGCCAAAAGAGAGCAGTCTTTTTCACGGGATCCGATGATAAAGTTGTATCCGGAGTCGTTTTTGTTGAAAATTCCGCAGTAACCGGGGTGACTTTGGGTGAGGTTATTTACTTCATAGCGCAAAATGTTAGCGTCGGTATTTGAAGTAAACAGCAAAACGTCTTTTTCATCTGCGGGAAGGTTGGCACTTTGCAGGGATAACAATTCTTTTTGCGCTTCCATGTTGTTGTGACGCAACTCACCGATATCCTGTTTCAGTTTTTCTACAGCAAAAACGATTTCATCCATTTTTGCTGAGGTGCTGTGGGAAATATCCCGGCATTGAGAAAGACGCAGACGATAGTCATAGAGTGCCCGCATTCCGCAAAGTATGGAAAGTCGAACTCCCCCTTTGTAATTTGTAATATCCACAACCTTTAAAAGACCTACCTCTGCAGTGGATTTCACATGGGGAGCGCAGCATGCGCAAATGTCCGTGTCTTCAATGGCAACGATACGAATGGGACCGTTTAATTCCTTTTTACTTCGGTAATTCAGTTTGTCCAATTCCTCTTTGGAAGGATAGTAGCAGGTGATTTTTTTGTCGGCAAAAATAGCTGCGTTGGATTTTTCTTCCAAATCGTAGATTTCCTCTTCGGTCATAGGACCATCATAATCCATGGTTACAATGGAATCACTTAAATGGAATCCCACATTTTCGTATCCGAATTTCTCGTGAACCAATCCGGAAAAAATATGTTCTCCGGTGTGCTGCTGCATGTTGGAAAAACGGTGGGCCCAGTCGATTTTACAGGTCACATGATCTCCTTCTTGGAAAGGAGTCTGTCCACCGGTAAGGGTATGGGTAATGATGTCATCCCTGATTTGTACGTCCACCACGTCCCATCCCTGAATGGAACCTTTGTCTGGAGTTTGTCCTCCTTCTTCAGGGAAAAATACCGTTTGATTTAAAACAAGTTCACAGGTGTTGTCATCGGTTTCTTTGCAGGAAACTACGGTAGCTTCACAGGATGTGAGATATGCATTGTCGTCATATAGTTTTATTGTCATAGATGTTCTTTCCTTATACAAAATAGTGGATGAGATAGTTGCTATCCAATCCACTAATAAAGGTATCATAAAAGGTCTTTTTTTACAAAAACCGCTGAATAGTAAAAAAATGAAAAAAGTACTTGCATTCCTATAGACTCTTCTGTATAATGTCTATTGTTGACTTGGTTCAACGAAACAGCCCAACCCGCTGAAGATATTTAATATATAATGCCCAGTCGCGCAAGGTGTTGGTATCGTCGCAGCTGAGTACAAAAAATTAAATAATGCCCAGTCGCCAAGTGGTAAGGCAACGGACTCTGACTCCGTCATTTCCAAGGTTCGAATCCTTGCTGGGCAGCGCAAAGCCATCTCTTTAGAGATGGCTTTTTTTATACTCTGACTGTAACGAGATAAAACGGTTCCGAATCCTTGCTGGGCAGCTCAAAAACATCTCTTTTTCAGAGGTGTTTTTTTTATTCTTATAAAAGAGTTATAATAATAGCTAACTAATGAAAACGTAATATGTGAAAGGGGAAACAAATGAATTATCAGATTGATGGCGGAAACTTGCCGGTTTTAAAAGTGCAGTTGAATGAAGGGGAGATTATTTCCTGTGAGTCCGGCGCAATGTCCTGGATGGATGATGAAATCGAAATGCAGACCCAGGCTGGCGGACTTGGTAAAATGTTTGGAAGAATGCTTACCAATGAGCATGCGTTTTTGAATACCTATGAGGCTAAGAGAGCGGGAGAGATTGCTTTTTCTGCAAAGTTTCCCGGTTCCATTCGGGCAGTGGAAATCACACCGGGCAACGGATTGATTGTTCAAAAAGGCTCATTTTTAGCCAGTGTAGGGGATGTTACCAACGAAGTTTATATTCAGCAAAAAATTGGTCGCGGACTTTTTGGTGGAGAGGGATTTTTGATGCGTCGTTTTACAGGGAACGGTCTGGTATTTTTGGAAGTGGATGGTTCTGCTCACGAATATGAAATCCCTGCAGGAGACTGTAAGATTGTAGACACAGGATATGTAGCAGCAATGTCAGAAAGCTGCCGTATGGAAATCCGTACCATTAAAGGTGTTACAAATGTGCTCTTCGGCGGAGAGGGATTATTTAACACAGTAGTTTATGGCCCCGGAAAGGTAGTACTTCAGAGTATGCCTATTGCATCTACTGCAATGCAGTTGTATCAGTACATGCCTCATCCCAGTAGCAACTAAGAGAATGCTTAATGGGTAAGAAACAGTTTGTACCTTACAGTGTTTTCTGAAATCTTTTTAGAAAAAGATTTTTGTTAGGAATTATACTGTGAAATAAAAGTCCCTGTGTTTTGAGATCAGCCTCAAACCACAGGGACTTTTTTGTAAGAGTAGGAGTTCGTTTTTTTATATATTAGGCAAGAAATCCGTAAGCACGGTTTACTGCGTCTAAGGAAGCTTCCATAATTCTTCCCGGACGGGCAGCGTCACCCACAACGACTACTTCATCAAAGGCTTCTTTTAAAGGTGCAAGTAGAGAGTTTTCGGATTTTACACCGATAGCAAGGATGACATTATCCGCATCGATGTGAGATGTGGTCTGATCCTTTGTGCTTTCTACGTTTACGCCGGTAGCGTCAATGGAAAGTACCTTTTGTCCGGTGCAGATAGTTTCGTCAAATTTTGCAACACGAATCTGATAATCTACAAGAACAGAGCGATATAATCCGCGACCGATTTCATCCATCATTTCGATTAAGGAAACTTTACGTCCGTCATAAGCTAGTGTTTCTGCAACTTCCATACCGGTATTTCCACCACCGATAACAGCGACAGAGCCTTCTTTTACGGTTTTTGCACCGGATAAGAATTCTTCTGCTGTAATTACATTGTCTCCGTTTACACCATCAAAGGCAGGAACAATAGGAGTACCACCAGTAGTTAAAAATACACCTACAGGGTTAATGGATTTTACAGTGTCTACATCAGCTTCGCAGTTCAGACGAACTTCAATGCCGGCTGCTTTTACACGGGCAATAAGGCTGTCTTTGTAAGCACCTAATTTATCCTTTAATACAGGCTTGTCAGCAAGATTTAACTGACCACCCAATACGTCACATTTTTCAAAAATAACGGGAGCAAATCCGCGGGATTTTAATGTAAGCGCTGCTTCCATTCCGGCAGGGCCACCACCGATAACAGCTACAGGTCTGTTGTCACCGTTTTTCTCATACCGGGAAAACTCAACTTCACGACCGCAACGAGGGTTTACAGTACATTTAATATGTCCAAGCTGTCCGATGGAACCGAAGCAGTTTAAGCAACCGATACAACGGTTTACTTCATCTGCACGACCTTCTTTTGTTTTTTTCATAAATTCAGGATCGGCTAAAGATGCACGGGCAAGTCCGATATAATCGCAGATGCCTTCTTCCAAAAGTGCCTCAGCAACGGAAGGATCCTTGATGTTGTTTACGGCAATAACAGGAATGCTAACTGCTTCTTTAATGGCTTTAGCCAAATGCTTTTTCCATCCCTGAGGATAGGATGAAGGCTCTACAATAGTTGTAGATGATTCATAAATACCACTGGAAACATTGATGACGTCGATTCCACATTCTTCCAATGCTTTCGCAATAGGAACAGTCTGTTCTAAGGTCAGTCCGCCCTCTACAAATTCGTCTGCACTGATACGAACGGAAATAGGGAAATCTTTGCCGCAGGTAGCACGAATGCCGGCAATGATTTCTCCCATAATGGTAAATCTCTTCTCAAAGGATCCACCGTATTTATCTTCTCTGACATTGGTGTAAGGTGATAAGAATTCATCCAAAAGATATCCGTGAGCAGCATGAAGTTCCACACCGTCGATGCCTGCAGCCTTGGCAATGTTGGCACCTTTAACAAATGCTTTTATCAAATCTTCCACTTCTTCTGTTTCCAAAGCACGAGGCTCTTCCTGAGTTACTTTACAGGTGATGGCAGAAGGAGCAACAATCTGACGACCTTCAATCATTGCGGATTTGTTTTCACGTCCGGGATGATGAAGCTGAACGAAAATCTTTGTGCCATAGCGGTGTACACGGTCTGCAAGACGCTCTAATCCCGGAATGAGCTTGGGATCGTTGGCACCTAGCTGGCAGAGCATTCCGGTTCCGTACATGGGTTCAACACGAGTGATTTCTGTGATGATTAAGCCAATACCACCTTTTGCTCTTTCTTCATAGTAACGGATAATGTGTTCGTTTGCCTGTCCGTCGGGCTCAGCAAGACCAACGCCCATAGCAGGCATTACGGAACGGTTTTTGATAGTCAGTCTTCCAATCTGACCTTCTTCGAATAATTTGTTGGACATGATAATCCTCCCTTTCATACATTTGGATATTACCCCGGTTTATCCAGGTCTCCTCTTATTACTTGCAACAGAAAAACGTATGAAGGGTGGAATAAGTGATTACGTTGTAGACCGGTTTATGCTTTTTACATAAACATTGTCTGAAAGTGATGATTTTAAAGCTTCTGCCAAGTGTGCACGGTAATCTGCAGGAATGCGGTTTAGCGCCTCAAACATTGGTGAAAAGTGACAGCGAAGTATTTGCTCGGAATATGCCATATAGAGCTTTTTCCCCTTGTCATTTACTTCAATCTGTATTTCTTTTTTGCTTCCGGGTCGTAATGATTTGGTGACCAGTCCTTTTGCTTCCAGACGATTGACAATCTTTGTAAAATTAGATTTTGTAATACCTAATCTGGAAGCGATTGTGGACATGTTATCATGTAATTCTTCGTTTTCCAAAAGGTATTCCAAAACCTGAATTTGTGCATAGGAATATTGCACATCCTCAAATTCCAGCTTCTCAAGTTTATATACCCCAGCATAAATATTACAGTACTTGATCAGCGCTTCAACGAGTTCTCTGTTGTCTCCCATCCATTTAAGCTTCATGTCAAAATCTCCTTTTTCTTTTCCTATATCCATATACTATAGCTTCAAAAAGAGTATCTTGCAATTAGCTTTATTCATAGTATAATATATTTAGTTTCCAATGGAAACAAAAATTTAATATTTTTATTTGTAAAGGGGGACTTATATGAACACAAATAAAAAAACTCTCAGAGTGCTATGTCTGGCACTCGTCCTGATCTTACTGGGAAGTGCCATTGCGGGGTTAATTAATAGCAGCTTCACCGGTGTTAAGGTCAGTCGTATTTCATTTGAAACGGCAAATGGAGAGCTTAGCGGGCTTCTCTATATGCCAAAGGATGCTTCGGAATCCAATCCGAAACCTACCATCATTGTTACTCACGGTTATTTGAATTCGGCAGAAATGCAGGATGCCAACGCCATTGAACTTTCCAGAAGGGGATTTGTGGTTTTGGCATTGGATCAGTACGACCATGGTCACTCTGCTCTGAATGCCGAAAACTACATGTCTGATGACTTCCTTGGAATGTGGATGCCGTTTTGGGTAAACTCCATGAACGATGCTGTAACTTATATGTATGAACAGCCTTATGTACTAAAGGATGAAAATGGAAATGGCGTTATCGGAGTGACCGGTCATTCCATGGGAGGATTTTCATCTACTATGGCACTTGCCATGGATGAGATGCAGTATGCAGAAACCGGCGTAAGAAAAATTATGGCTGGATTGACGGAAGGATCTGATTTTTCCTATACATCCTTTGCCCAGGTGGATGTGGCTACAGCCGATGCATTAGGTGGCGGAAGAGTTATGGGAAAAGTAGCCGCGCAGTATGATGAGTTCTTTTTCAATGATCCATCCGAAACAGTGAATACCGTTCGCCATAAAGATTATGTTTCCACAGATGAAGCCAAAACATGGCTGGAGCAGAGCGCGCCGGAAGCAAATACATGGTACGACACGGCAGACGGCGGCAAACGAATCATCTATCAGCCCGCACAAACACATCCATGGAATCATTTTTCGGCTGAGACTACAGGTTATGCTATTTCATTTTATATGACAGCATTTGCAGATTATGTAGATATGCTAAACGATATTGAACCATCATCTCAGGTGTGGCAGTTGAAGGAATTCTTTGAACTGATTGCTTTGATTGGATTTGTATTGTTATTTGTACCGGTTGTAACACTGATTACAAAGCTTCCATTCTTCAAAGAAGCAGTTACGGAAAAGATTCCTGTTCGTGTATCGCAGACTTCAGGAGCAGGAAAAGTGGTAGGAATTGTTGCTTTAGTAATTGTGGCTCTTTTACCTGCGATTTTCTATACACCCTTGGTGGATGGAGGAGCAGGTTCAACGGTAGTAAACGTTTTGACTTGCCTTGCTGTAGCCGGAGCTGTTGTGGGAGCGGTTTGCTGTTTTGTATCTGCAAAAGCAGGAAACAAAGCTGCCCGAAACGGAAGCCTTCTGGCAATTCTTTCCGGTGTGTGCCTGGCGCTTACCTCTCATTTTGCTATGTATGAAAACATTACATTCTGGAGTGCGCCGGCTGTCAGTGATATCGCTTACTGGACCATAAATGCAGCTCTGATTTCTTTTCTTGCTACTTCTTTGATTTTTGTGATTTCAAAAGCAAAAGAGGGAGTAAAGCTTTCAGACTATGGTGTGGTATGCTCAGCAAAAACCATACTTGCCGGTCTTTGCACCGCTATTGTTGCAGTGGCAGCAGGATATCTGGTACTGGCACTTATGGATGTGCTGTTTAAAGCAGACTTTAGAATCTGGACCTTTGCGTTTAAAACCTGGGATGTAAATATTTTGCCGGCAGTATTAAAATATTTACCTACCTTCCTTTTGTTTTACATCGTATCCACAGTATCTATTACGGTAAACACCAATACAGAGGGTACAAAAGGGGTGAAAGGTTATTTCCTTGCTATGTTTTTAAATGCCGGTGGTATTTTAATCTGGCTCATTCGTCAGTATGGAACTCTTTTTGCAACCGGGGTAGCTGCTCACCCTGAGTCAGCTTTGTCCGGAATTGTACTTGTTGCTATGGTGCCTACTTTAGCAGTTGCAGCCATTCTATCCAGAGCTTTGTATAAGAGAATGGGAAATATTTGGACACCTGCATTTTTAAATGCAATTCTAATGACCATTATGACATTGGCGAATACCACTGTGTTCCTAAAAGTGTAAATATTGAATAAAAGATCAAAGTGGCTTTTTATGGATTTTTGCTTGAAAATTTGATACAATGCCCTCTGTGTGAATGAAAATGAAATACGGAGGATGACATGTTACAGTATATTATTTGTTTCTTTATATCTATGGTGCCCTTAATCGAGCTTCGTGTTGCGGTTCCTTACGGACTGGCTATGGGATTGGACCCTATGATTGTTTATCCCGTTTGTATCGTGGGAAATATGCTTCCCGTACCCATTATTTTCTTCTTTGCAAGAAAGGTTTTGGAATGGGGAAAAGATAAGCCTGTGATTGGAGGATTTTTCACCTTCTGTTTGGAAAAAGGACATAAGGGTGGAGAAAAACTTCAGGAAAAAACAGGCCAGGGTTTATATGTAGCACTTTTCCTTTTTGTAGGAATTCCCGTTCCGGGAACCGGAGCCTGGACCGGAACATTGGCTGCATCACTTTTGGATATGGATTTTAAAAAGAGTGTTCTTGCCATTGTGTGCGGTGTAGTATTGGCCGGAATTATTATGGGCGCCGGAGCTGCCGGATTATTGGCACTGTTCGGACTATAGGATATAGAATTAATTACGTGAAAAAATCCCTCGGGAGTCAGGTGGGAATCAACCATCTGATACCTGAGGGATTTTATTGTTTCTAAAATACGAGATGAAATGATTGGTGTATATTCAGTTCATCTATCCAAAGAAGTTAAATGTTTAGTTTTCCGACAAACTCCTTTACAAGCTTGTCGTAGCCTGCTTTATCCGACATACAGGACCAGGCATGGTCTGCGCCGGGGAAAAAGTGAATTTCCTTGTAGCAGTTTTGGGCATGTTTGTAATTGATTTCGGAATGCTTTTTGTCGATGAAGGTATCGGCGTCTCCATGAATAAATAAAATGGGTGTGGTGTTGTCTTTTAGTGCCATGCAAGGTTTCACATCGGAAAAATAAAATCCGTGAACAATTTTGCACCAAACGGATGCCAAAGATGCAAAAAACTTCGGCAGATGCATTTGGTCACCGATTAATTCAGTGAGTAACATCTGCAGATCTGCGTATCCGCAATCGGCTATACAGAACTTAAAATCCTGGGTTAATCCAAGGGCAGAAAGACTAATGGCGCAACCTAAACTCTCTCCGTGGATGCCGATTTTTATATGAGAACCAAACCGTTTTTGAAGGGCATTTTTTACTTCGATTAAGTCTTTTTTTTCCCAATATCCCATGGTGGTAAAGCAACGTTTGTTGGCACCGTGATGGCGATCGTCATAAATATAAATGTTGTAACCTAAGTCATAGAAGGTTGGAATATATCGGAAACTTCCGTAGCGGTTGGATGTATAACCGTGGGTGATAATACAAAATTTGTCCGGATCAGCATGTTCTCCTCTGTTGTAAATCAAAGTTCCGTGAAGAAGATAACCGTCGAAGGATGTGACATCCCATTCTTCTTTTTCGTAGGAATCCCAGTCTCCCCAGTTGTCATGTTCTTTTTCCAGTTTTGCACCGTCTTCCATGGAGCGCACCTTAGGTGTCAAAACATAGTACATACAAAAATAGGAAATGCCTAAAACGGCGATGAGTAAGATCAATAGAATGATTAGTATAACTTTTAGCATGATATTTCCCCCTTTAAATCCTTACTACCAATGATTATTGTAACACTGACAAAATAGGAATCAATGCTTAATTCAAGAGAAAATGTGGTATAATTTCAAGTCGAAAAATAAGTAGGAAACAATTTGAAATGAAAAGTCGTAACAAAGAAGACAGTTTAATAAAGTTTTTTCACGCAATTCCCGATCTTTTGATTTATCAGGTGATTACCAAGGGATTGCTGTTTGTGCTGGTGTATTTATTGAAGCAGGCAGCACTATGGTATCTCTATCGAATGGGAAGAAGCGCCATTACCAGTGGGGATCTGCCCTATATTTTGCGTACTCCTCAGGGATGGGTGGTTTTAGTCATTGGACTATTGGCTCTTTTGATTTATACGGTGTTTGATATTAACGCTATGTTTTTGCTAAGCGATAATGTGTTACATCAGAGAAAGAAACCCTGGTGGTCCATATTAAAGGAAGCCTTTGTATCCCTTCGTTATTTCACCCATCCTCAGGGATTTTTTGTCACCCTTTATATGGGACTTTTGGGACCATTGATAGGAACGGCAGCAGGGATTTCTTTTATGGTGGGATTTTCTGCACCAAACTTTATATTGAATTATATTTCAGATAATCTTTGGCTTCGTGTGCTGGTATTTTTGGGTGTGATTCTCTATTTGTTTGTTATGGGGATTTATATTTTTACTATTTTAAATGTTATCTTCAAGCGGCAAAAAATCAATGTGGGAATGAAATCCTCCCGTTATCAGGTGACGGCACACTGGAAAGAATTTTTGTCGTCTATGGTGGGATTTTTTCTTCGGGCCGGAGGAATTTTTCTTTTGGTGGAAGTGGGAACCTATTTTTTTCCTATGGCGCTACTTTCTCTTTTGCCCCTGCCGCAGTTTTGGGCAAGAGCATTGCAAATCTTTTTCACAGCCGCCTTTTTGCTGGGGAACTACCTTTATGTGCTACTCTTTTGCCCATTTTTAGCAATGAAGATTACGGTGCTGTATGAGTATTATGAAAACCTTCAGACACCGGTAATTTTTCCGGGAAGGGAAAATGTGAAGCGAAACAGATTGGCAGCGGCAGGATTAGCGGTTACCCTGGTAGTAATTAGTTTGTTGGGAGCCTGGAATTTCGACACCTTCTTTCCTGTGGGACATTCGGTAAGAATCGTAGCCCACAGAGCCGGAGGAAATCTTACAACAGAAAATACGGTTTCAGCCTTAAAAGAAGCGATTCGTTACGGAGCGGATGTTGCAGAGATTGATGTGCAGCGTACCGCCGACGGAGAATATATTGTATGCCACGACAAGGACTTGGAAAAGCTTACGGGAGTGGCAGGAGATCCAAAGAAACTTACTTTGGCAGAAATCAAAGAATACCGCATTAAAAATACGGCAAGACCTTGGGAGGAAGGGGATGAAATTCCTACCTTAGAAGAGATGTTGGATGCGGCGGAAGGAAACATCGATTTGTTTATCGAGTTAAAGGGAAAAACTGCGGATGAGCAAATGGTAAAGGATGTTTATGAAATGGTTCGGGAAAGAAATATGCTTTCCCAGTGTGTGTTCATTTGTTTTTCTTACGGAACGGTGGAATATATTGAAGATACTTATCCGGATGTGGAGACAGGTTATCTGGTTTATTTTTCCTTTGGAAATCTGGAGGATTTAAACTGTGATGATTTGTTTGTAGAGACAGAGTGTCTTTCTGCCGGCGAGATTGACCGCATTCATGAAAACGGGAAAAAGGTTGGCGTCTGGACAGTGAATGCCACATCGGATTTAAACCTTTGGCTTTTGAGTGACGTGGATTTTATCGTAACAGATGAGGTGCGGGGAGCATTGGCATTGAAACGCATTTTATATCACGGGGATGACAGCGAGCGAATCCTTAGCGGATTGTCCTTAAGATTCTAAGAATGAACGGGCGATGAGGCTTTTTGTTTTACGTTGGAGATTTTTGTGTTAGAATAATTGGCAACTGATTTAATGGACTACAGATAGGTGAAGCGATGTATGAAATGAAAATCCGTGTCCCCTATAATGATATAGGCGTGGACGCATATATGACAGAAACCGGAATAATAAATGAGTTTCAAAATTGTTGTACTTTTCAAAGTGAAGACATTGGCTTTGGACTGGAAAGAATGTTGGGGAATCATATGGGATGGTTTCTGATTTCCTGGCAGGTACATATTTATGAAAAGCCTTATTATGGCGAAAATGTTGTGGTGGAAACCAGGCCTTATCACCTAAAGGGACCTTTTGGAAACAGAAATTTCATTTTGAAGGATGAATTGGGAAAAGTGTTTGCAGAGGCAAATTCCATGTGGATTCTTATGAATCTTGAAAAAGAGATTCCTGTTCGTATTTCAAAAGAAATGAAAGAAGCCTTTGGCGAGGATGAACCATTGGATATTACCTGGCCGGATCGCAAAATTGAGCTTTGGGATAATCGTAAAAAAGTATATGAATTTGAGGTGTCTCCCATGCATGTGGATACAAACGGTCACATGAATAATACTTATTACATAGATGGAGCGATCGCCGCCCTTCCAAAAGAGTTTGTCATTAAGGAAATGTATGTGGAATATAAGATGCAGGCAAAGTTGGGCGATAAGGTAATCGTAACGAAGGCATTCGAAGAGGGTAAAACCCAGGTCGTATTGGAAAATGAACCCGGGGATGTGTTTGCAACAGTTGTGTTTGCGTAAGTGTACGAGAAAGGACGGATAGACATGTTAAAATTAGGAGAATATCAGACTCTTACCATGGTGAAAAAGGTAGAGTTTGGAGTTTATTTAGCAGAAAACAGAGGCGATGAGGATAAGGTGCTTTTGCCGGCGAAACAGGTGCCGGAGGGATTGCGTACGGGAGACGAAGTGGAAGTGTTTTTGTACAGAGATTCCCAGGATCGAATGATTGCAACCACTGCACGTCCGCTGATTAAAATGGAAGAAGTAAAGCCTCTTGCCGTAAAGGAAGTTACAAAAATCGGAGCTTTTTTGGACTGGGGATTGGAAAAGGATTTGTTTTTGCCTTATAAGGAAATGACAGAAAAAGTTAAGGCAGATCAGGAGATCCTGATTCGATTATATACAGATAAAAGTAATCGTTTGTGTGGAAGTATGAAGCATATTTACGATTACTTAAAGCAGTCCTCGCCCTATCAGATAGGAGATGAGGTGAAGGGACGTATTTACGAATTTGGTCATGATTTTGGAACATTTGTGGCAGTGGATGATTTGTATTCTGCCATGATTCCCAAGCATGAGGATGTATCCGGATATCATATTGGAGATATCCTTTCATTGCGGGTTACCAATGTAAAAGAAGACGGAAAGTTGGATGTATCCTTGAGGGAAAAATCCTACGTGCAAATGGAAGATGACGCAGAGGCACTGCTTTCGCTCATTGATGCCTATGCCGGAGTACTTCCCTTTACAGAAAAAGCTTCTCCGGAAGTAATCAAAAGAGAAACCGGATTGTCAAAAGCTGCATTTAAAAGAGCAGTGGGACGTTTGTATAAGGAAAGAAAAATTGATTTGACCGACGGAAAAATCCGCCGTGTTTAATAAAAAAGAAAGAAGGTTACAATATGAAAAACATTATCAGTACTGACAAAGCACCTGCAGCAATCGGACCTTATTCCCAGGCTGTGGAAATCGGAGGCATTGTTTACACTTCCGGTGTTATCCCTGTTGATCCTGCAACAGGAAATATTCCAGAGGGAAGCGTAGCTCAGGCCGAGCAGGCTTTTACCAATATGAAAAATCTTTTAGAAGCTGCCGGAACATCTATGGACAAGGTATTAAAGACAACTGTCTTTATCAAAGAGATGAACGACTTTGGCGCAATCAATGAAGTATATGCAAAGTACTTCCCGGAACCTTATCCGGCAAGAAGCTGTGTTGAGGTTGCCCGTCTTCCAAAAGATGTTATGTTGGAAATTGAAGTGATTGCAGAAAAATAAAATGAACATAAAAAAAGCTTCGCCTAGATGAGAAATCATCAATGGAGAAGCTTTTATTTTGTAATTAAATGCTCATGTCGAAATTGCCGCCTACAGAAGGATTGACGGATAACTCCATGCCTGGTGCGGAAGAAATCATCTGTGCAACTCCTGCACCTTCCATCTTCATCGCATCCATTGACATATCCAAAACGGCATAGCCTACGTCGTTGTAGGTCTGGGCACGGGATAAATATGTAGCTAATGCGGCAACACCTGTAACATCCATAGACTCACCCCTTTCATCAGATAATTACCTAACTATATTATAACACGATATATCCCCGTTACAACAAATTTTTCATAACCACCATTAATGGTATCTTTTTTCCCTCCCCCTTGGGGTTGCCCCTCCCTCCCCCTGCCATTTTGCAAGGATGTTAGAAACTCTTGATGCTAAATACGAGCATCCTTTTTGTGTCCGGACAACAATTTACAGTTCGAAGCAAGTGTGCGCCAAAGACAAAGACTTGTTGTTTATTTATAGCGCTTTTCAAAACTCAAGGTGAGCCGGCTTAAGTCACCGTTCGCTAAGTAAAAAGACGAAGCATGTTTTTAGATGTCGGCACCACACACAATCTCAGTCCATTTCGGTTATGTGTTCTCGGTGCCGTCCATGGCACCTCGTACCGACATCTGTAAAAAACATGCTTCTTTTTTACTAAGCTCACTTTAAAGCGCTCGGCTCACCTTGAGTTCTGAGAAAGCACATATTTAATTTACTCAAGTCTTTGTCAGGCACACATCTTGCGGCAGAA
>JAILJP010000042.1 GCA_024694625.1 Lachnospiraceae bacterium
GTAATTAATTCCTTCATTTGAGAAATGGTATTTTCCCGACCCGTAGGCATATGAATGGTAATATAGGGAATCTCAGCCCAGGCTACAATACCCTTTTCATCACACAAATCATAGAAATACTGATCGTGCTGATAATGAGCCAAACGAATGGAGTTTGCTCCTACGGATAAAATCAAATCCATGTCTTCTTCGTGCATTTCTTTGGTAAGGGCATTTCCCACACCGGCCCTGTCCTGATGACGGGATACGCCGTGCAAAGGATAGCTTCTTCCGTTTAAGAAGAATCCTTTTTCCGGATCAAAAGAATACTCTCTCAAACCAAATCTGGTTTCTACAGAATCACTTTCCTGCTCTCCCTTAAAAGCGACGGCTTTTGCGCTGTATAAATAGGGGTCATCCAGTCCGTCCCAGCGATGAATGTTTTCCAGATTCATACTGCCTGTATATTTATTATCTTTTTTCTCTAAAACCACTTTGCCAAGAGAGGTTTTTTCTTTATCAAAAACTTCTACCTCTACTTTTGAAACTTCCTCTGTCACATAGGCATCAAAGGTAATCTCTGCTTTATCGCCATCTAACTTTGGAGTTACCAAAAATCCGTTCCCGCCGAAATAATCTAAATCAAAATGGGCTTCGTTTACACTGATGACATAGACATCACGATAGATTCCACCATAAAAGGTAAAATCTGCTCTTTGCGGATACACTCTGTCGTTGGGGGAGTTGTCCGCAAATACACGAATGACATTTTCCTCTTTTAAAAGAGAAGAAATTTCTCCTCGAAAAGTAGAATAGCCACCGTCGTGGCAAACCACTTCCGTGCCATTTACCTCTACTTTTGCAGATGAATTTACGCCTCGAAATTCCACATAAACTTTATCGCCATCTTCGGCCACTACATCAGTTTTTTGGAACTCCTTTTCATAAACGCACTCTCCGCGATAGTAATCTGTGGTGCCCTGTCCATCTATGGCATTCCAGGTATGGGGAAGATTCACATTTTCTGTTTTTCCCTCTTTGGTAAATTTCCAATTATCATTAAAAAGTACTGTCTTTCTCATACGAACCCCTTTCAAACACTTTCTTTTGTAATTTCATCATACAAAAAAACCCCAAAAAAGCTTTAGAACTTTTTTGAGGTTTAATAGCACAATTTTTAATTCGACTCCCTTCGCATGAGATTTCTGTACTTGCTAGGGGTAATATTCTGGTATTTTTTAAACAATCTGGAGAAATAATTCTCATCATAGATTCCCACCAGTTCTGCCACATTTTGTACCGGCAAATCTGTAGTCGCCAGATATTTTAAAGAGGTATACACCCGCTTTTCGTTGACATAATTTGTCAGCGTCTTATTGTTTTCGTTTTTAAACTGCTTGGACAAATAACTGGCACTGACAGATAGTTTTTCCGCAATGGCATTTAAGGACAAATCCTCCGTCAAATTAAAGTCGATATAATTGATAGCATCCCGAACCATTTCCGAATGTCCAATAAGGGAATGATTCCTCACCAAAAGGCAATACTTTCTGGTCATATCACGAGAAATCAGATTTAACTCCGCTTCGTTTTTGGCGGATTCTATTCGATTGGCAAAATCCTCCGACAACCGGTCGATATGAGCCGGATGCACATCTGCCTCCTGTACCGCACGACGCATCAGGGTATTTAAAATAATCAGGCTGTTTTGTCCATTGCGAAATCCATTTGCCACACGAGGGGACATCCGATAACCGGAAAACTCCCTTGCGATATCATAGACCTTTTCCGCATTTCCGGAACGTATGGCTTCCATAAACCGGTCTTCGATTCCGTACCGGTGTTCAATGGCTTCCATAGAAATTTTTTGTTCTTCCAACATTTGAAGTTCATCATATTGTGTTACTTCATATGCGAAATTTTCAATGTGAGAGCGCACAATCTCCACGCCCTTGGGCATCAGATAAGACATGTGCTGCATTACAATTTTTTCCAAAATCAATAAATCCGTCACCAAAGGAAGACTGTTATAGAATTCCTTTAATTCCTTTTGAAAACTCACCGGTATATTATTCTTTTCCATCACCTTTGGCAAAATATCCTCTGCAGAGGAAATAATAAAGGGCCCAATGACAATCATGGAATTATCATAAATGAAGGAAATGTTTTGGATAAAAAAAGAATCCACTACAATATACAAACCACCCAAATCACAAAGCTTCAAAGCTTCCGACAAGCCTCTGTCAAAAGGCGGTTTGATATTCAACAGCTCATAAAGGCGAACATCATAGGTCTTTGCGACCTTATCTCCCTCTCGAAACCGATGAAAATCCACGCCAAAAATATTTACAGTCTCTTCCAATTGCGCCAATACATTTATTTCCATTTTCCACTCCGAACATTTACTTACTGAAATGTATAAAATATATAGAAAATATTAGCACACTTTTACCCTTTTCTCCATATATAGCCAAAAACTTCCTGCCTTTCTATTTGTGATGCTTATTCGACGAAAAAAAGACCAAAGTTTCTTCCATGACATCCTTTGCCTCCGGAACCATATGCCCCATAGTGAGAAAAGCATGAAATGCACCTTTATATCCTTTTCCCACACATGCTATTCCATTTTCCTTTAATAATTCTTTTAGGATGTGGGAATCTGCTGCCAGCACCTCCCCCTCATCCCAAGCCATAAAGGTAGGGGGAAAATTCGAAAAATCTCCATTCTTTGGCGATACATAGGGATGTTTGGCAAGAATTTTATCCGGACAAAAATTGAAAAACAGCTGCTCTAAAGTGTGACAAGACAAAGAAATATCCGTCTCTTCGTTTTTACTCCGGTCGATTTCACCGGAGGCATCCATCAGTACAGAGTAAACCGCCACCGCTGTGGGAAGTTTTAATCCCTTGTCCTTTGCCATCAAACAAGTAGTCACCGTAAGATATGCCCCACCACTTTCTCCCAGCACAAAAATGTTTCGATTTGGATAAAGAGAAAGCAGGGTCTCATATGCACTGATGCAATCCTCTTGTGCTGCCATAGCTTTATGTTCCGGTGCCAATCGATAACTGGCAGTATACACCACACAACCACTGTTAATTGCCAAATCCGAACCATAATAACGACTGGTTCTGGCATTTCCTGCTACCAGGCCTCCTCCGTGAATGTAAAAAATAATATCCTTACTTTTTACCTGTGGCGGTGTAATCCTTTCCCCCTTCATGATGCCCAGTTTGATTTTTTCATATTTACATCCTTTCAAAGGCTTTAACATCATCATAGACAGATTGCTGGCCATTCGCATTTTCCATGGACGAAATTTCCCACTTTTCGAATGGATTCCCTGCATTTTGTACTGATTTTGCATCATTTCTCTCATGTACTTCATTCTTTCGCTTGCCATAACTTTCCTCCTTTTTTCAACAAATAATACGGTTTGATTAAGTGTAAACACAGCGTTATTACTGATGTAAAAAGTATAAAAAAAATTCATTTTCCCTTGTACCACCAGGTTTTTTTACTTATTTTCTTACTGGACACGTGCAGACACAGGGTAGTATAATCAAACAAAGTGTTTGATATTGTTTGTAAAGCCAAGGAGGTATACTATGAAACGCACCAATCAGTTTGAACGAACAGACAGAGATATTACCAATGCTCTTTTGACATTAATCCAGACACACAGTTTTGAAAAAATCACTGTTCAGATGATTATTGAGGAAGCCATGATTAATCGTTCCACCTTTTACCAGCATTTTCAGGACAAGTATGAAATCGTAGAGCGTCTCCAGCAAAAATATCTGGATGAGTTCGTAAAAATTGCAGACGAAACCAGAGCAAACACTTCCGGCTCTCTCTCCGACTACAACAATATTTTCAAAGAATACTTTTTAAAAAATAGAGTCGTTCTGAAGCAGCTGTTTTCTTTAAATACATCCTCCATAAATTTCAAGGAAACATTAAAGCAATATATGTTTGATTATTTTTCCAAGGAGCGCCCCCATCTGTCCAATCTGGAAGTATCTATGATATGCGGAATGACTTTAGATATTCTGCAATACTATTTGGAAGATAAAAATCCCGGTGTGGATTTTATGATGTTATTCTTTACCTCTTTTACCAATATAACAAAAAGCTTCTTCCGCCTGGATTCACCGGAAGCGGAAAAAGCTTTTTCAGAACTGTTAAACAAATATTCCAGTCGATAGGGTAACAAAAACACATATTTGCTAACGAAACTTGTCATTATTTATTTTTTTCAAAAAATGCGATGGTATCTTTTAAAATATCACGGCTTTCTTCTGTACCACGTCCTGCAGTAGCAAATGCATGGAAGCAGTCCGGATAGGATTTGTATGTCACACTTCCTCCGACTTTTTGCAGTTTTTCCACAATGATGTTTTGATCCACCGCCAAAGATTCTGACTCATCCCAGGCCAAAAGCACCGGAGGAAATCCGTGAAAATCATCTAAGATAGGATGCGCAACCGGGTCCTCACTATACTCCAGCGTAGGGTCAAAGAGCTTACCCAAAGTCGTTAAACCATTGGGTGTAACAGTGAAATCTTTGTTTCCTTCAAATTCTCGATTTATCTGCTCTCCATTTGCACGGAAATCAATGGGCGCTGAGTAAGGCACAATTCCTGCAGGAAGGCGATATCCCTCTTCTCGTAAACGTATGGTTACTGCAATACTTAGATATGCACCTCCGGACTCTCCTATAAGATATATGGGAGTATCTTGATATTCTTCACATACACCTTTGTAAAACGCCACGCAATCATCCACCGGTGCGGGATAGGGATTTTCCGGGCAAAGACGATAATCCAAGGTATAGACATCTCTTCCTGTCTCTGCCGTCAACATAGAAGCATACCCTCTGGAAGAATATGCATTTCCGCAAATCAATCCACCACCATGAATATAGATAATAATATAGTCCTTCTCGTTTCCTTCTTTAGAATTGATTTCTCCTGTTACTCCTCCAAATGTGATGGGAACAAAAGATACCCCCGGTTCCGCAGGCATTCTTTCCTGAGCATCCTGAACCACCTTTCTTAAATGTAAGGGATCCATTTCTCCATCAAACTTTGGAGCAAACCCCTGTTTCATCATCATTTGCATTCCTACTTTTAAGTTTTCCATTTCTGTACTTGCCATTTCTATTCCTCCTTTGTGAATATGCTCATTTATCTTATGTCTATACTCTATCAACATATTCATTTCCCTTGTACCGATAAGATAGGAGGGGTATGGTGTAATGATACTTTTATGTCAAAATATAGTTTTATCCGACAAAAAAGAGCTTTTTGTCGGATAACTATTTATAACATAGGATTGCCTACGCATTCATATTTGCTTTTTTCTCCGCAATTCGTGACTGCACCTCCACCATCTTGTCATAAGTCAGTTCACTGTTCTTCATTGCCATAAGTGTACAAATCCACCCAATAATGGGACATCCAATCAAAAGTGTAATGGTAACAATCTTTACTCCTGTGGTAAGAGGATCGCCCTGCTGAGGAGTGGTTGAAACATAACCAATAGAAGCAACTGCTGCAGTAGCAATAGTAGCACCAAAAGCAGAAATAAATTTATCAATGAAAGAATATGTGGCTGAAACGGTAGCCGGCATATACTTTCCGGTACGGTCCAATTCCAAATCTACAATATCCATTCGAAGTGCATTGGTAGCCACCGATACCACCATCTTAAAACCGTTGTTGGCGAAGTTGATAATTATAAATGCCACAGCTAAAAGAAGTGCGCCACCGGAAAGACCACCACTTAGGATTCCTCCAACAGAAGTAAGGGGTGCCACTGCCAAAAAGACTGCATACACCACATTTAATATTATGCAGGCCCATGTCCAGTCAATCATCACCTTTCGGTTTCCATGTTTTCCGGCACTGCGAGCTCCGATAACAGCAAATACAATAGAGGGGAGCATGGCTACAGCAGAAAGAATGGTAGAAAGTCCCATAGAACCAATCATAATACCAAACAACATTGTAGAAACTACTGCCGCAGAGCCAATGGTTTGTGCCAATTTATCAGAGCAGGCTGCCACCATATATCTTTGAAGTTCCTTGTTTTCTTTGATAAGAGAAATCATATCCTTTAGTCCCGGTTTTTCTTCCTGGCTTTTCTCTACAGAGATGCCTTCAAAATTTTCCGGCACATCATAAGGCGCAATACCAATACATGCAATTCCATAGCAAACCAATGAAGCGATTACGATAAAAACATTTAATGTATTGAAATAATCCGGTCCCTGAATATTATCAAATTTCGGTAAAATAACTGCCATGGAAACCATGGATAATATCATAGGCGCCAAATAAGAATACATGGTTGACCACACAGAAAGAGTAGGTCTCTGCTTCGGGTCGTTGGTCATAACATTTCCTGTCATAGAAGTAGACACACTCACAAAGGTATATCCCACAATATAAATCATATAACAAAGAATAAAATAAATAAGACCTGCTACACCGGTCAGATCCAGTTTTGACCCTACATTACACATCAATGTAGAGGCACAGGCCATAATCGCCCATCCAATCATCATAAAGAATCGAATCTTTCCGTGTTTTCCATTAAAACGCTCTACAATATACGCAATGATGGGGTCTGTAATTCCATCAAACACTCGGGATGCTGTAATGATAATACCCGTAACCGCTACTAAAATTCCAAAGTTTCCGTTGCCTATATATGTTGCAGAAGTCATCAGCATATAAAAGCACATTTGTCCTGCACCGGTGAGCATAGCCAGTGCGATTTGCCACGTTTTTGCCCGACGATAATTTCCGTCAGTCATACTTGTTTTTCCCATTTTCATAACCCTTTCATTATAAACCTATCACCCAAGTTCCCCTGTACTTTGCAAAATACTTTTGTTATTTGCATTATAAAAACATTCCTACACTCGCATTAGTACACCATTTTTTTGTTTTAGCACAAAATCGACCAAACATCCCTACATTTGACATTTTATATTCCATTTGGCTCATACGCTAAAATTCGAACCGGATTTTCCACCAGTATTTTTTGCAACGCCTTTTCATATCCCAGCTGACGAAGCATAGGCGCACCGTATTCCATAAAACGTGTAGCCCCATAGCCACCATAAGTTTTCGCAAAAAGCTTACTGGAGAAATCACAGCCAATGGTAAGTTGGTCTTCGTACCCTGCTTCAATCAGTTGTACTAAGCCTTTTACTCTTTCATAATCCTCTGTTACAAAATACTGAGGATTGCTAAGAGTCATTCCCCAAGTATCAAAACCAATGGTAACTCCCAAATCCAACAGTTCTTTTTGTACATCCAAATTGATATTTCTCCCCTGATTCTTAAGCCTCATATAGTCATCTATAGAAATATGAGCAGCCAGTCGATTATCCATATGACAAATATGTATCTTTTCCGGTTTTGCGCCCTGCTCTATGGCCAGCTTTGCCACAGCCACCACCATCTCCCCCGGGATATTGGGGTCGGTATGAATATGAACAGAAAGCCCTGTTTCACCGGATAATCTGGCGGTTGCCTTTACTCCTGCAATTTCTCCGTCGGTAATCCTTCCGTCAGGTCCAATGGTGGCAATGGCAGACTTTAAAATCCCCGGACGAATACCACTGTCTCCTATACCCTCTTCCACATCTTTTTTAAATATGGGATAAAGAAAAGTCTCATCCTTTCCCATCCATTCCTTTGGTCGCGATGTTTCCGTATATACACCTGTAGCGCAAATAATATTTAGTCCCGTGCGCTTAGACAACTCCTGCATTGGTTTTATATCTTTTAGGACTCCACAAGGCGAACAATCCACTATACTGTCTGTCCCCAACGCCTTTAAAAAGGAATACTCCTTTATCAAAAAATCCATATCATCCATAACTGCACACTCATCGGATACCAGGTATACTCCTGTTTTCAAAAAAGGAAAATTTTCCGGTTGAAAAGCAAGCATAGACTGTGGCACATTTTTAAAATAATTTTTCATAAATTCCCCTGCTACCCTAAGGTCTAAAAATGTGTGTTCGTGCAAATCGGTAACGCCAAGTTTCTCCGGAGAAATCACTCCATTTACAGTATTGATTTTTCGTTCTGTTTGACTCATAACGATAGTTCCTTTCTTTTATAGATTCCCTTACGCATCTATTTTTCCATCTCCACTATACCAACAAAAAATAAGAGGCAGTACCAACAAGATACTGCCTCCATCTACATAAAAGACGATTCTATTATATTGTGCGTTCACCCAACAAATTTACAATATTGTCGGATTTGCTTTTATCTCACGATTGCCAGTGCTCTTCCCCGGTAAGTAGTAATTTCACCTGAAGTATAGTTTTCCTCTGTGGTAGGTCGACCGGTGCCAAAGGCAATGACATTTTGTAATCCCAAGCCCTCTGCTGTCACCTTCATTTCCGCATAGGGCACAAAATTTCCATTTTCATCCACAGCTTCAATCACCTTATAGGAAACGGATTCCTCATCCAAAGGAAGTACTCCCATATCCCGAAGTTCTACTAAAATCTCATCTTCAAGGATTCTAATGCCAACAGGCTTTCCTACAGTGCAGACCTCATCTCTGGAGATTTCATTTCCCTCTTCATCATAGGAAACAGCACAAACTTTTCCAGGAATATATGTCGTTTCAAAAACTGCACGGAAATCATGTTCTTCTCCCGCCGGTGCTTTTCCAATAGAAACATCATTTACAAACACCTCGACGCAGGGAGCTTTTGAATACACTTCCACCTTGATAGGCGCACCTTCCTCCACAGGCCAGCTCCAGCTATGTTCACAACTTCCCCAGCCGTAGCGTCCCAAAAGTTCTACTTTGTCATGTACTCTGGGGTCATAGCTTACCAAAAAGGTTTCTTCACTTCCCAGCACCACCTTTTTATAGCCCAGCTGGGGTTTTTCAAATCCGCAAATATCAAAATCTCCGGAGTCTGCTGTCCTGGCAGGATACTGTGCCACATGCATCATGCGGCGCATCATAGGCACATCCTTTTCCTCTACATAAAAGCTGTTTCCGATTCCGGCTTCGCCGATGTAGTCCATACTGGTCCACTCAAAATCTCCGATGAGATAAGGCAAACGCTTCACATCTGCCCAATAGGAAGCAAATTCTCTGGGCTTACTTTCTGTAGCACACATCACCCGACTCGGAAAGTCTTTATGACTTCTTTCATACTGATACTGCAGGTAGTTGTAACCAACCACATCCCAGTCTTTCACAAAAGGCGCAGTATACGGCCCCCAAACATCCTGTCCGAATTTGCAGTCCAGATTCACCATACCGTCTTTTTCCAACTGTGCCGCATTTTCCATAACAGACTTCCAGTATTTTTCATTATCCTCATCATCCAGTCCACGGAAGAAAGAGCAAAGAGCGCCTCCCACCGGTCGGGTGGCATCGATTGATTTCACAAAAGAAACCATTTCTTCAGACTGAATATATCCGTCACTCAAACCACCCTGTTCTGGGATTTCATTTCCGATGGACCACATGAACACGCAGGGATGATTTCTGTCACGAAGAAGCATGGCAGCCAACTCTCTTTCCCATTGATCAGCAAATTGATTGCTAAAATCAAAAGTGTCTTTTTCCATGTTCCAAACGTCAAAGGCCTCATCAATCACCAGCATTCCAATTTCATCACAAGCGTTTAAGAGATCTTTTGACATAGGATTATGGGCAAAACGAAGGGCGTTAAATCCTGCCTTCTTATGAAGCATAACCTTTCGGTATTCACTATCACGAAAAGCTGCTGCCCCTACAATACCATTGTCATGATGAATACAACCGCCCACCAAATTTATAGGTCTTCCATTTAATCGAAGTCCCCACTTTGCATCCACACGAATGATTCGAATGCCAAACGTAATTTCATCAGAATCCATCATCTTAGGATCATCCAAATCGCAAATCGTTACCCTTGCCACATAAAGATCGGGTGAATCCGGATCCCAAAGTTTTGGATGGTCAATGGTAATTTCTACATGGGATAGTTCTGCATCTTCTTTGTCAATGGAGATGGAATCCTTCATCACAGCCACCACTTCTTTTGTCGCACGGTCTAGGATTTCTATCGTAACTTCCACAGCCCGATCCGTATCCGTATCGTTTTCAATGGTAGTCTCTACCACCTGTACAGCAGCCCCTTCAATAGATTTTGTATAGGTATAAATACCATCTGCAAAAATATGCAATCTTTCTCCGGTTAAGCGCTCTATTTTTCGATACAATCCCGCTCCGGAATACCATCTGGTATTTGGCTCATTGGTATTGGACACTGTCACCGTCACCCGGTTTTTTCCTTCTTTTATATAAGGATTCAACTCCACCAAAAAAGGTGTATATCCATAGGCATGACGAAAAGCCACATGACCATTTACCACTACTTTCGTATTTCCGAAACAACCATCAAAAGACAGTTGTTGCACCTTTTCCAAATCTTCTTTGGAAAACTCCAAATACTTTGTATAGGATGCCGTCTTTCCGGAATAAAATCCCGTTCTGGCTCCCGGCACACTGTCCTTTGATACATCCGTTCCAATCATGAAATCATAGGGCAAATCTACGATCTTTTTTTCGCCCTGGGGATACATAGGGATACTAGAAGGTTCTCCCCATTGAAATTCCCAACCATCATTGACATCAGATTTTTTCACGATACACTTCTCCCTCTGTAATACCATTTTCATTAAAGGCATCTACTCGTACAAAATACTCTCTTCCCTTAACAAGTGCAGGAATCTTTTGCACTTCATCAAAGGTCATCCAACTGTGATACAACTTTTCAGGTGATGCACCCCAAAGTACGTTATATCCAACGGCTCCCTCAGATTTCATCTCAACTGTCATTTCCAAATCATTGTCACGTTTTGCTGTAAACTTCGGAGCAGAAGGCTTCTTACCATTTCCCACACCAAAGACACGAAGACCGGAAATACATGCCGGCTGGTCGTAAGCCGTTGCAAAAACTGTCAGCTTCAAATAACGAACCTGAATGCCTTCTTCTCTTACCAAAAAATCATGGGTCAAATCTGTATTTGCTTCCCGTTTGTCCTCAATAACAAAGTACTCGTTTCCATCTAAAGAGCCTTCCAATAAGTATCTGGTTAGATGGTCTGCTCCATCAATGAATCTTGCCTGAGTAGTACCAACAATTTCTCCCGGACAGGGAATATCAATGGTGTCATCGGCAAAATTGATTTGAATGGCATGAACATCCATAGCCTCTTCCAAATCCAACTGCACCCATTCTCCCGGCTGATTGGATGTGGCTCTCCACCAGTTTCTACAGTCTTCGTTGGAAATCAGTTCCGCGCCTTTCCCCTCTTCTGCACTGGAAGCAGTTGCCGGCTTTTTATAACTCAACAAATACCACTGGGGATTCTCCCAAGGATTTTGTTTCTCTCCGGAAACCGCAACCGGCCAGTCACCATATCTTTGGTTGCAGAACAACTCACCTTCTGCATCCACGCCGGAAGGCCAGATTCCCACACGACGTTCAAAATTGTGATTCACAGAAATTCGCATAGTGGCTGTATGCCAGATATTTCCCTGTAAATCTTCCATAGTAGAGCCATGTCCTGCACCGTTCATAAATCCGCCGGGCTTATAGGAAAAAGGCGCTGTTTCCGCTAAGGTATAAGGTCCCAAGGGAGAATCGGAGACATAGACACCATCCCCGTAAGTATTATACTGGCTTCCTGCAAAAGCGTGCTGTAAGTAGTACTTGCCGTTAAACTTGTTTACCCAGGCACCCTCGATATAAGGACGTTTCGACAAAAATCCTCTCATCATAAAATACATCGCTTCACCGACTTCTTCTCTGGTTTTCCCCTGTTGTTTCAGTGTTGCTTCTGTCATAGCATCCAACTCTTCATCAGAAATAGGATTTACAGAGTTGTTGTCACCTACTCTCTCATATCCATGGCTATCTGCATGTCCATAGACAAGTCCTACCGGCTCCCCGATGTTTTTCATGGTCTCGGGGTCTTTTTCCACTCCGTAAATCGGTGCCAGAGGAGAGCATCCCCAATAAAAATAAACCCTTCCATCATCATCTACAAAAAGGTTGGGATCCCAAAAATCAAAGTCTCCAGGAATTTCCTCGTAAGGACCGTTAATGGGATCTTTGGTGCGGTAATGAGAACAGGGATGGTCGTGATTAGAAGCACAAAAATATACATAATCTCCCATAACTCTTACATCCGGTGCGTAGTCATAGAAAGGTAAATTCTCCGGCAATTTATAATTGGTCCAATTCACCATATCCTCACTGACCCAGCATCCCAGACTCATAGAAGGGAAAATATAATACTTGCCCTTGAAACAAATCATAGACGGATCTGCTGCCTCTCTGTCTATATGCAAAGGGCCATCTGTCTTTCCGTAATCTCTGTTAAACTGATAACGATACACTACATTTAACGGGTTGCAATAATACTTCATGTTCTTCCTCCTTTTTATAACAATTGAATCATTTCTCCTTAGTTTTATTTTAATTCAATATAACTGACGCATTTTCCAATACAAAAAATGCTTATAACTATATAAAAAACCAATGCTTACAATTTTATTATATAAGCATTGGTTCATTATATTTAGAACAGTTTTGTTATGAAATAGCACGAATTTAACTATTTCATTTCACGGATAATCTTCGGTTTCCATAAGGCGTTTTGTGCTTCCCCGGCACCTTAAACTAGGATGCCAGCTTTTCCCTTTTTTCGAACTTTGCTACCTTATCCTGATGAGTCAGTTTTTTCCATCCTATTACAAACAAGGAAAGAGCAATCACCACCGAAAGCATATCTGCAGCCACATACGCCCAACGGATACCATCAAATCCTATGATTGATTCCAGGAAAAACAAAAGCGGAATCAAAAACAACCCCTTTTGAAATACCGAAAGTAAAGTGGCCTGTATCGCCTTTCCCACTGACTGCAAAAAGTTCGTGGAAAGGTAAAAGAATCCCAAAAACGGAGAGCTTAACATAATAATAGAAAGCATTCCCTCAGCGGTTTGCGCCACCTCTTTGTCTTTTAAAAATAATCCGATAACAGGAGCTCTAAAGACGATTACAAGTAGCGTTGTCACTCCGCCAAAGACCACAACCAAAACCGCCAGCCGTTTTAAGACACCACTGATTTTTTTCATATTTTTTGCTCCGTAATTATAGGAAATCAAAGGTTGTGCTCCCATGCAGATTCCCATTAATACCATTACAATAATCATATTCACTCTTCCCGCCGCCGCGTTTGCAGCAATTGCGTCAGAGCCGTATTTTGATAACAGTTGGTTGGCAAAGGAGCCTGCAAATCCGGATAATAATGTGCTAACCGCATTGGGCAGGCCCAATGCCATAATAGAAAAAATATAAAAGGGTTGCTTCAGAGCATTGGAAGGTTTCAAATTCAATACCACTGCCTTTTTCTTAAAATAACGAAGGTAGTAAAATGTTGCTGTGGCATTTCCAATCACTGTGGCAATGGCTGCACCCACAACTCCCATATGAAGTCCCAAAATAAAAATAGGATCCAAAACAAGATTTACCACAGTACCCAAAATATTTCCGATCAGTCCATCGGTCATTGCTCCCTCTGCCCGAAGCAGCTGGCCCAAAAGGTTGCTGACCATTAAAAAAGGTGCGCCCAAAGCAAGAATTACCATATAATTAACTGCATATTGTTCCATGTCCGCAGTTGAACCCAAGAAATGCAATATGGGATATCGAAACAAAATTATCATTACACCGGAAATCACACCGCTAATAATCGCACCCCACATGCAAAGGGAAGAAACCATCTTGGCATGAGTATAACTCTTTGATCCCAAATCCCTTGAAATAAGAACCATTCCACCGCCGGACAACAGCATGGCAAAGGCCATCAACAAACTAAACACCGGTCCAACCACAGAAACAGCTGCCACCTGCACCGTCTCACCGGTTTGTCCAACAAAAATCATATCTGCCATGTTATAAAGCAGCATTACAATAATTACAATCAAAGATGGAACCACCATTTGAAAAATGGATTTCCATAGATTGTCGCTTTCAAAAACCTTCATTTGTTTTTCCTGCATACATTCCGCCTCCTATCTTCTACCTTTTATCCGATTCAATCGTTTCCTTCAATACCGAAAACAATTTTCATACTATGTTTAGATAATCGTCATTCGAAAGTTGTTAAACACTTGTTTATTAACTTTATATTTATTATAATAAGTGTAAAAATAGGATTCAACCAACAATATGCGACAAACCGAAACATATTAAACAATTAAAAAGGAAGTGTTGACTATGTTGAAAAAAAATGAAACGCTATCAAAAAAAGAACGATCTATTGAGAAAAAAGAAGATGGAAGGGTAGTATATACAAAAATGCGCATTCGTAGTGCCTACTATGAACTTCTTCAGGAAATGGATGCGGAAAAGGTTACTGTAACCGCTATCTGTAAACAAGCAGAAATAAACCGGGCCACCTTTTACAAACACTATCTGGATGTGGAGGATTTAAAGGACAAACTTCAGGAAGAAGCCATAAAATCCCTGTCAAAGGGTATGGATGATTGCAACGCCTCTGCTACAGATTTAATCACAAACATTTTAACCTTTTTAAAAAAGGACGCGGAATTTCATCCTGTGGTAAACTCTTTTTCAGATACCACATCAAGTTTTTCCAAAAAAATTTCTATGATGATATACGAAAACTTTTCCAAATATTTAGACCCCAAGCTTCCGAATATGTCTCCCGAGGAAAAAGGTCTTATTTTTGCCTATGTGGCTGCAGGCAGTGCGGGAATTATTGATTACTGGATGAACACAAACTGCAAAGAAAAAGAAGAGGTCATCGCCGAAAAAATTCAGCGACTCACCTCCTCCACCATTCAAAATCTTTCTCTGAAATAACAACTATCGTTACATAAAAAAGGAAGAAGGGCTCGGTCGAAACGGCCAAACCCTTCTTCTTTATATGCGAGGTTGAAAATATCAGTAAAACCTTCTCCTAAACGGCATCACTTTCATATTCACTACGATACTTATCCAAAATAAGTCTTTGCATCTCTTCTCTTGTTGAAGATTTGATTGGATGTGCAATGTCCTTGTACTCGCCATCAGTAGTCTTTCTGGAAGGCATTGCAATGAACATGCCCTTGTCCCCATCAATAATCTTGATGTCATGTACAACAAATTCTTCGTCGATTGTAATAGATGCAACCGCTTTCAACTTCCCGTCTCGCTCTGTTTTACGTATTCTGATGTCTGTAATCTGCATAAGAAATCTCCCTCCGTATATCTCCCTAATTTGTGCAGTAAGAGTATTATATGTTAAACCCCAAAACGATTATTCCGTTCAGAAATAACCTTAATCTCATTCTCTCCGATGTAATTTGTATCGGAAAGAAGTGTTTCGTTACTTTCCACAATGCAATTCTCAACGCGAACGTTGTCCCCAATATACGCTCCATTTAAGATGATGGAGTTTTTAATTACACTGTTGTTTCCCACAAATACCTTCTTAAACAAAACCGAATTTTCTACCTGGCTGTTGATAATACAACCGGAACCAATCAATGAATTCTTTACGTTGGAACCTATGTTGTATTTTGCCGGCGGTAAATCGTAAGCCTTGGAATAAATCTTTGGCTCGTCTCGGAAGAAATACTTCCGTACTTCCGGTTTTAAGAAATCCATATTTGTCTGGTAATATGCTTCTACTGTAGCAATGTTGCTCCAATAGCTTTCTAACATATAACCGTAAATCTTTTTCATTCCTCTGTAGCGTACCAAAATATCCGTAACAAAATTGTATCGGCTTTCTTCGTTACACTGTTCCAAAAGCTCAATGAGCTTTCTGCGTCGAATGACATAAACCCCTGTAGACACAATATTGGAATGAGCCATCATAGGCTTCTCTTCGAATTCGGTAATCAATCCGTCCTGATCCATCTTTACCGTTCCAAAACGACTGATATCGTCCCCCTCCGGAAGTTTTGCGCAAACCACCGTGATATCTGCCTGCTTTTGAATGTGATACTCCAATACCGGATTGAAATCCATCTTGTAGATGCAATCACCATTTGCGATTACAACATAGGGTTCGTGGCGCTGTTTTAAGAAGTCGATGTTTTGCCACATAGCATCGGCAGTACCACGGTACCACCAACTGTTGTCCGCTGTAACCGTAGGAGTAAACAGGAATAACCCCCCTTGTTTACGACCAAAGTTCCACCACTTGGACGAATTCAAATGCTCATTCAAAGATCTGGCATTGTACTGAGATAACACTGCCACAGTCTGAATATGAGAATTTGTCATATTACTTAATGTAAAATCAATACTTCGGTAAGAACATCCCACAGGCATAGCAGATATTGCTCTCTTATCTGACAGACGACCCATGCGACTACTATTACCACCTGCTAAAATGATACCTAATGCTTTCATGATTCATCACCTGCCTTAATAATATAGCCTCCGCTTTCAAGTTCGTTTTCGGGATAGTCTTCTAAAGAAGTCTCTCCTCGAATGGCGGTATTCTTTCCTATTGTAACATCGTTGGGAATTACAGATCCCTGTCCCACAACGGCTAGACCAAAACCGTAAATGGAAGCATTCAACTTGGATTCTGCTTCCTCACCCATTCCAATTTTAACGTTGTTTCCAATCTTAACATCTTCAGCGATAATCGCTTTTTCGATGACACAATTTTCACCGATATCCGCATTGGACATAATGATGGAATCCCGTACCACGGAACCTTTACCCACATGAACACCAGGTCCTAATACCGAACCTGTTACCTCGCCACCAATTCGATCTCCGGCACCGATAATCGCCTTTGTAACATGGGCTTCCGGTCCGATATACTGAGGCTCAATCATGTCCTGATTGGTGTAAATCTTCCAGAATTCTTCGTATAGGTTAAATTCGGGAATTAAATCAATCAATTCCATATTGGCTTCCCAATAAGAACCTAAAGTTCCAACGTCTTTCCAATAGCCATTGAATTCATATGCAAAAATTCTTTGACCTTTTTCATGACAATAAGGAATGATATGTTTTCCGAAATCACAATTGGATTGATCTTTTAAATGAATCAGAGATTCACGAAGCACCGGCCAACTAAAGATATAAATACCCATAGATGCCAAATTTGACTTTGGATGTTCGGGCTTTTCCTCAAACTCTACGATTTGATCGTTTTCATCTGTAACCACTACACCAAATCGGCTGGCTTCTTCCATAGGAACCGGGAACGCGGCTATAGTAACATCTGCATTGTTTTGCTTATGGAAATCCAGCATAGCTTCGTAATCCATCTTATAGATATGATCTCCGGATAAAATAAGAACATACTCCGGATTGTAGCTTTCCATATACTTTAAATTTTGATAGATGGCATTCGCTGTTCCTGAATACCAATCACTTCCATCCCCACTTTCGTAAGGAGGTAATACAGTAACACCGCCACTGGTTCGGTCCAAATCCCAAGGAATACCGATACCGATATGGGAATTCAAAACCAAAGGCTGATACTGTGTTAGAACACCCACCGTATCAATGCCTGAATTAATACAGTTGGACAACGGGAAATCGATGATTCGATATTTTCCGCCGAAGGCAACCGCAGGCTTTGCTACATCTGATGTGAGCACTCCAAGTCGACTCCCCTGACCGCCAGCTAACAGCATAGCAATCATTTCTTTGCTCATCATAACCTCTCACCTCGCATTTTCTTCTAGTATAAATATAAAAAAACAAAGAATCTGCTTTGCCGTGCAATCAACCGTGCATTTCCGTGCACCTCGACAAAACTTCATCGTGTTTAAAGTATATCATTTGTCTAAAAATTGCGCAACAAAACAGACAAAAATCTTTCTATTTATTCTTCTTTTTTGTTGAATTCCTACAATTTGTGTGGCGGCTGTATAACTCTACACAATATGTAGTCAGATGTATTGAAAATATTCTCCTTTTTTTCCCGTTGTTTGCAAAAACAAAAATATGGTTTTATAATAGGAAGGATTTCGAATAGACAATAAAGATACAGGAGAATATCATGTTTCAAATAAATTATGACAATCCCATCCATGTTCATTTCATGGGAATCGGCGGAATCAGCATGAGTGGACTTGCTGAAGTTTTGCTGGATCAAAAATTTAGTGTTAGCGGATCGGACAACAATCCTTCCGATATTACAAAGCATTTAGAGACTTTGGGCATCCATATTTCCTATCCCCAAAGCGCCGACAATATCACCGACGATATTGACTTGGTAGTGTATACTGCAGCCATCCATCCCGACAATCCGGAGTTTGTGGCAGCCAAAGAAAAAAACATTCCCATGCTTAACAGAGCTCAGCTTTTGGGACAGATCATCAATCACTACAATCGTTCCATCTGTGTAGCGGGAACTCACGGAAAAACCACTACCACTTCTATGATTGCTCAGATTCTCCTTCGTGGAAAAGATGAGCCTACCATTTCCGTAGGTGGAATATTGGATGCTATTCATTCCAACATTCACGTAGGTTCTTCCGATTTATTTTTGGCAGAGGCTTGTGAATACACCAACAGCTTCCACGAATTCCATCCGAAGTATTCCGTTATTTTAAATGTAGAAGAAGATCACATGGACTTTTTCCATGATTTAAAAGAGATTCAGGAAAGCTTCCATAAATTTGCCACCAACACCGCAAAAGACGGAGCCTTAATTATTGGCGGCGAAATTCCAAATTGCCAATTAATCACAAAGGATTTGGAATGCAAAATCATCACCTTCGGTTTTGATGATCGCTTCGATTACTACCCTACAGAAATCACCTATGATGATAAGGGATGTGCATCCTTTGTTCCTGTCGGTTTTCATAAGTCTCTTCCAAAGGTAGTTTTACACGTTCCGGGAAAGCACAATATCGGAAACGCTTTGGCAGCCATTGCACTGGCTCAGGAAATGAAGCTTCCTATGGAAGAAATCACCTTAGGACTTTCTGATTTTGGTGGAGCCCACCGACGTTTCGAATTAAAAGGAACTTACAAAGGTGCAACCATTGTGGATGACTACGCTCATCATCCCACAGAAATCAAAGCATCCTTGGCGGCAGCGCAAAACTATCCCCACGATCGACTTGTAGTAGTTTTCCAGCCTCACACCTATACCAGAACAAAAGCCTTTTTGGACGATTTTGCTGAAGCACTTTCTCAAGCTGATTTGGTTATCCTGGCAAAGATTTATGCTGCCAGAGAAGACGATATTTACGGAGTAAGCTCCAAAGATATCCAAAGCAGAATTCAAAACAACGGAAAAGAATGTTTGTATTTCGAAACTTTTGAAGAGATTGAAACCTATTTGAGAAAAAATTTAATTCAGAATGATTTGTTAATAACTATGGGCGCCGGAAATGTTGTAAACATTGGCGAAGACCTGTTAGCTTAATACTTATCCACATTATCCACAATGACTTTTGGAAAATTATTCCCGAAGCATTGTGGATTTTTTTGTCCTTATTTTACAATGTTTTTCTTTCCTGACCACCACTTATCCACATTTTGAGAAACCGCTTAACTACGGGCTTTGTGGGTTATTTTTTCCTTGCAACCACTTCTCATTATGCTATAATCCATTACAGATTTAACGGCAAATCGCCCGGGGGACTAGTTAGGGAGAAAATGAATTTGCCTTTGAGGAAGAGGGAGTAATTAACTATGTCTGATATTTCACTGCATACCGACGGACCCAGTTCCGTCACCTGCGTATCAAACAACTTCATCGATCACTATATGGCAGAAGCCAATGGTGAGTACGTTAAAATTTATCTGTATTTACTTCGTTGTCTCGGACGAGATGACAACGATTTTTCCATTACAACCATAGCACAGCACTTAGGCCATACCGACTTAGACGTTAAACGAGCTTTACAATATTGGGAAGCTCGCCATTTGTTGCGCTTAGAATATGACTGGAACCAGCAATTGGTAGGAATCTGCCTTGTGGATGCCACTCCAAAAGAAGTAAATGCTTCTACCCCTTTGGTCATCAAAGAGGCTGCTCCCAAGCGTCCCGTTTCCGCCAACTACACTCCGGAAGAACTTCTTGTTTTCAACGACAACAAAGAAGTAAAGGATCTTTTGATGCTGGCACAGTGCTACTCCGGAAAACAGCTTACCCAAAACGATATGAACACCATTATCTTTTGGTACGACGGTTTATCCATGTCTCCGGAACTCATTGAATTTTTGATTAATTACTGTGCGTCCAACGGACACACCAAGTTAAACTACATGAACAAAATTGCCCTCTCTTGGGCAGATCAGGGTATTACCACCTTGGCTCAGGCTGAGTTAAACGTGGCACAGCACTCTGACAGCTATCGTTCTGTTATTTCAAATTTGGGACTGGGAAATCGTTCCCTAAATCCCGCAGAACTTTCCTTCTTAAACATTTGGACGAAGGAATACGGATTTTCTTCTGACATTATTGGAGAAGCATGCTCCAGAGCAAAGATGAGAGGCACCAGTGCACCTATGAAATACGCTCATCGTATTTTGGAAGGTTGGCACAACAGCGGTGTTACATCTCTAAACGATGTAAATGCACTGGATATGGAATATGCCAACAAGGTTGCCGCACAAAAAACTGTGGCTGCCACCAAAATTAGTCGTCCGACAAAAGCACACAATTTCAGCGAGCGTACCGACAATGATTGGGATGCTTTGGAATTGGAATTGTTGCAAAAGAAATAGGAGGGGATTATGGACCTGACACAATCGGAATACGATTCCATCATGCGGGAATATGAAGAACGACGCCTATACAATGCGGAAGTTATCCGCAAACGACGCCTTGAATTAGAAGAAACCCTTCCCGCCTATTTTGAAATCGACAAAAAAATATCTTCCGCCAGCATGGACTACTTCAAGAGTCAGCTGACGTCCAACAAAATGGATAAAGAAGAATACCACAAAAGTATTCAGCGCTTTACAAAAGAAAAGGAATCCATTTTGGAAAAGGCCGGATATCCAACAGATTATCTGGAGCCAATTTATGACTGTAAAGATTGTAAAGATACAGGATATATTGAAGGCGAAAAATGCCATTGTTTGAAACAGGCAGCCATCAAAAAGCTGTATCCCCACACCAATCTATCCAATAAATATCAAAATGTTTCTTTCAAACATTTTTCCTTGGATTACTACGACAGAAATGATAATGACGCAAAAACGAATTTATCTTCTTTCGATTATGCTAAAAATGCTTTGGATTATTGCCAAGATTTTGTGAAGAATTTTAATTCCACAGGTGGTAATATTCTTTTGTATGGGAACACAGGCCTTGGTAAGACCTATTTGTCTACCTGTATCGGTTTAGAATTGTTAGAACAGGGCTACTCTGTTTTATACCTTACCGCTACGCAATTACTGGATGTGTTCGAAAAGAAAATGAAAGATCGCGGCACTTCAGCCCGTCAGGATTTTATGCTACTTTCCGAAGTAGATCTTTTAATTATTGATGATTTGGGAACGGAATTCCAAAATTCCTTTAATATCCCCAACGTTTTAGACTGCATCAATAATCGAATTCTTTCAGAGAAGTCTACGGTGATTTCCACCAATCTGAATTTAAGAGACTTGCAGACCTGTTACACTGAGCGATTCATCTCAAGAATTGTAGAAAACTACAAGCTCCTTCGTTTAACAGGAAAAGACATACGTATCCAAAAAAATTTATAATATAGTATTCACAAATGGAGGACAGTGAACATGCCACGCAATGATGAAACTCTTGCAACCAAAAAACCTATTGCTCCCTTGGGCATCATTCCCTTGGAAAGTATTTCCGACATCGGTCAAAAAGTTGACCAGTACTTGTCTCAGTGGAGAGCAGATCGAAACAGCGATCATTTGGATGACATTACAAAATCCAGCTATCGCAGCGGATCTTACATTGTAAGTGCCAAGGTTCCCAGATTCGGTTCCGGCGAAGCAAAAGGTGAGATTTCCCAGTCTGTCAGAGGATTAGACGTTTACATTATGACAGACGTTACAAACTACAGCTTGACTTACAAGCTCTGTGGTCACACTAATCACTATTCACCCGATGACCACTACGCAGATTTGAAACGTATCATTGCTGCTATTGAAGGAAAGGCAAATCGTATCACCGTAATCCTTCCTTTCTTATATGAAAGCAGACAGCACAGAAGAACTTCCAGAGAGTCTTTAGACTGTGCGATTGCATTGCAGGAATTAATTGCAATGGGCGTTGACAACATCATTACATTTGATGCACACGACCCCAGAGTACAGAACGCAATTCCTTTACATGGATTCGATACTGTACAGCCTGCATACCAGTTTATCAAGGGTATCTTGAAAAACGTAAAAGACTTACAGATTGACAACGAACACTTAATGATTATCTCCCCTGACGAAGGCGGTACAAACCGTGCCGTATACATGGCTTCCGTTTTAGGTGTAGATATGGGTATGTTCTACAAACGTCGTGATTATTCAAAGATCGTTGACGGAAGAAACCCCATCGTAGCTCATGAGTTCTTGGGAAGCTCCGTTGAAGGAAAAGACGTTATCATCGTAGATGATATGATTTCTTCCGGCGAAAGTATGATTGACGTAGCAAAAGAATTAAAGAAGAGAAAAGCAAACCGTATCTTTACTGTTGCTACCTTCGGTCTCTTCACCAGCGGATTGGATAAATTCGATAAGGCTGTAGAAGAAGGTTTGATTTACAGAGTTGTTACTACAAACCTTACCTACCAGACACCGGAATTACTTTCCCGTCCTTACTACATCAATTGCGATATGAGTAAGTACATTGCTTACATCATTGATACCTTAAACCATGATTGCACCATCGCATCATTGTTAGATCCTTATGAAAGAATCGAAGCTCTTGTAAATAAATACAAAGCAGGTGAATACTAAAGAATACAAATATGGGATACATCCAATCGGATGTATCCCTTTTTTGTTTATCCTTTTTATTCATTCACAAGGTAGGAAATAAATACATTTCCCTGTCCTAAGAACAGTTCTGATGCATCATTCATTCCAATCTTTCGGTTTGCTCCCGTTGCAGGATCAAATACGGTAATATTCAAAGCATCATATCCCACGATTAATACCGCCTCGTTTTCTCCTGTTCTGGCATATACAGGATTTCCAAGGTTTACATAATACAACACTTCTGACAAACTACAGCCCGTCAAATCCAGGACCGTACATTCCTTTAAGGAATTGGACAATACAGAAATGGGTGTCTGGCCCTGAGCCAACAGCTCGTTTACTTCGATGTTTTCTCCCTGCAGCACCATCATAGCGCTGATACACTGCGCGGAAGAGTTGGCATCCGTATCGGAACTACCCACGGAAATACCGGAGATTGCAGATTTAATAGAGCTTCTTCCTCGCTTCCATATATAATGCTGGTTGGAATCTACAACGATTCCCATCTGTTCGTCTGCAGCAATAATGGCCTTTTGTACACTGCTTCCTGCGAAGATCACGTTTGAGCCCACATAAGCGAAGTATTTTTCTTCACTCTGACTGACAGAAATGGAAATATTCATATTATCTCCAGCCAAGGCTGCACTGGCTTCCGTATAGCTGTATTTCGGAGTGCTCTCAGAATCCGTCATGGCAATCTGTAATACCCTGCCTAAATCATCATCCTCTACATAGTTTACCGCTACTTCCTTATTGATTTCACCGGAAGTATTTCGAATGGTATCTTCTCCCGCTGCCACATATCCGTCCTGTTCCTTGGTCACACGCTCCAACGCAAGGGTTGTGCCATCCTTTGATGCTGAAATTACGTAATATCCACTCTTTTCGTATTCTTTCAGCACATCCCCATTTTCATGATCCACTTTTTGAATCTGAAGCTTGTACATAGGATAAATCTCGGTTCCCGCTGCATCAGTGGAAACATCCGATTCTTTTACATAACCGTAAACAAAATCTTCATCAATGAAATCCACAGGTCGTAACAATTCTCCATCCTTTGACGTCAAATCAAAGGTGGTTTGTTTTTCCAAATCCATAACATGGATAGAATCGGATACATTTTCATCATCTATCCAGGCAAAATATCTAGAAGACTTGGAAGATGCATACTGACCGTCGGACAAAGAAGAAACCAATTCGGTGGTGGTAAGGTTGTTCAAATCCACCTGAAGAAGGGTTCCGTCCACCATGATATAAAATACATTGTCCGTTGCCAGATACAGCAAATCACTGAATCTCGCTTTTAAAATCTGATAAGAATTGGTGGAGGAAATAAACACCTGCTCATTTGCCACCACTGCGGCACTGTCGTAGTGATAAAGGTTGATTCCGCATTCTCCTTCATGGGAACCGGCATTCATATATCCATAAACCACAAAGTCCATGGTACCGCTTTCATCAATATTCAAAATCATAATATCGTGTTCGTTGTAATTCGTTCTGGAATCCAACACGTCCTCTCCACTAAAGGAGAAAATTTGGGTGAGCGTTCCTGTATTATGATTGTATTCATATAAGTTTCCACTGTGGACAAAGGCTACAATGGAACCGGTTTCGTTGGACAAATAGGTGAAATCTCCGGAATGGACACCTAAGTTTACCACGCCGTTTTTCACTTCAAAATTCTCTTCATCCAAGATGAGATCCATGGTTCGGTTGTAATCCAATAGATACATCCGCTCCGTGGTATAACGTATTTTGAAATATTCCTCTACATTATAATATCTCGTTTGATTGGAAACTTCCTCAGCCATGGTGTAATAGTAAACCACCACACAATAATCGCTGTTAATGTCTTTAAGTTCCACAACCGGATCTCCGGATACTTCTCCGTCAAATCCCTTCCAGCCCACATTATCGCAAGAGGACGTAATGGATACTTCAGCCAAAGAATCCACCGCATCCGCACTACTTTCCAAATAGGTAGCCAAGCTGGCGTAGTTATCCGAAAGTGCCGTATTATGGAACTCTTTCGCAAAGTCCAAACACTCTTTTTCATGGGAATCCACTGGGATTAAAATTCTGGTGTAGTAAAAAATCTCATCATCTCCGGAAGTCAGATGAATCACCAACAAATACTCTTCTCCCTCTTCAATCAGGTTTTCAATGGTGGGAGAAACGGTAATAATATCGTCCGCCTGTACAAAATCCTTGATTTCTGTCTCTGCTATTTTTCTCGTGGTATCCGTACTTCGAATTTCATAGGAAATGGTATCAATTTCCATTCCATAGGTAAGGATTTCCATAGGAAGCACTCTGGAAGAATCCAAAGGCACCACCGCATCTCTCATATAGCAGGCGTTCATTTCTGTACGATATCCGTGAAGCTCGTTTACCTTGGTATCCAACGCCTCCATAGTAATAATAGGAAGTGTAGGTTCGTCCATGGTGGTAACTTCACTGGACTTTTTATAATTTAATAAGAAGTTATAAAAGAGCAAAGACGCTAAAAATACAAGCAAAAGAATCAAAGCTTTTTTCTTGTCAATCTTTGCCAAACGTTTTTCTCGAAACTGGAGTTTCATTCAGGTCTCCTTTTTGCAATCACATTACGAACGTGGTATAATTCACCCGTTGCAAGAAAGCAGAGGTGTACCATGTCAGAACATGAATTTGATGAAAATATAACAGAGGAATCTCCGGAAGGGATGCATACCCATGACGGTGTTCACTATCATTCCCACTCTGATTCCACAGATGGGCATACCCATACACACGGTCATACCCACGCTAATACGAAACAGGTAATAAATCGACTTAATCGTGCCATCGGCCATTTAGAGTCCGTTAAACGAATGGTAGAAGACGGTCGGGATTGCACGGAAGTATTAATACAAATCGCTGCGGTTCGTTCCGCAATTAATAATGTAGGAAAAATCATCCTGGAAGATCACATCCATCATTGTATCGTGGATGCTGTTGAATCCGGGGACCAAAAGGCCTTTGATGATCTTGATTCCGCTATTAATAAGTTTATCAAATAGAGGTTAGAAATGAAACTTAATTTTTTGAAAAACAGAAAAGAAAAACCCAAGAAACCACCGAAAGAACCTAGTAAATTATCAATCTTTTTAAATAAGCACGCACTACTTACTCACATCCCCCTTTCTTTGGCAATGTGCTTCGCCATGGAATGGATGTCACAACACTCCTTTATGGAGGCGATGAACTTCGTCGTTAATCACACAGGAGCTTATCTTTACAACTCCTTTTTAATTTTCTCCGTATATAACCTGGTTTTTTTGACAAAACGAAAAACCTTTTTACGTATGGTAATATCTGCAGTTTTTGTAATGCTTGGCATTGTTAACTGCGTTATTTTATTTAACCGAGTTACACCCTTTGGTTTTACGGATTTAAGTATGATTGGAGACTTGCTCACCATGCAAAATACCAACTACTTTACCGCCGATCAGGCAGCTATGTCCGTTGCAGCCATTGGCATTTATGCACTGCTTATGGTTCGCCTATTTATTAAAGGAGCACAGCAGGAGCCTAAATATCCTTTTTGGCTACGTTTGGCCTTAGTTGTTTTTTGTTTTGCAACCATTCCTTTTTCTACAAGATTTTTACAAAACAACGGTGTATTGACCAGTTATTTCGGAAACCTGGCTCAAGGTTATAAAAACTACGGTTACCTTTATGGTTTTGCCACCAGTATTTTAGACCGAGGAATGTCCAAGCCAAAGGATTACTCCGATGAAACCGTAAAGAGTATTTTGAAAAAAACTGATATGGGTGAAAACACCATAGATGAAGAGAATCTTCCAAACATTGTAGTGGTGCTGTTGGAATCTTACTATGATGTCTCCGAAACAGACTTCATCGAAACTTCCGAAGATCCCATGCCTTTCTTCCATTATTTAGAAGAGAACTACTCCACAGGACATTGTACGGTTCCCGTTGTAGGTGCCGGAACCTGTAACAGTGAGTTTGAAGTACTTACGGGAATGAGCTGCCAGTTCTTTGGCCCCGGTGAGTATCCCCAGAAGACGGTGCTAAAGCAAACCAATGTAGAAAGCGTTGCGGATATTCTAGGAGAAATCGGTTATGGAACCCATGTTGTTCACAACAACGGTGGAAACTTCTACTCCAGAGCTAATGCCTTTTCCATGATGGGATTTGATACCTTCACCTGTAAGGAAATGTTGGATATTACCGACTATACTCCTCTTGGAAGCTGGCCTTTGGATGATATTTTGATTCCCGCCACTATGGACGCTATGAACTCTACTGAGTCTTCCGACTTTGTATATACCATTACGGTAGGAACCCACGGTGACTACCCCACCTATCAGGTGATTGAAGATCCTGCCATTGAGGTCAATGCCAAAGGTAAGACCGAAGAGCAAAACTGGCAGTGGGAATACTACATCAACATGTTACATAACATGGATACTTGGATGAAGAACTATGTGGAAGCCTTAAATTCCACCGGCGAAGATACACTTCTTATTATGTTCGGCGATCACTTGCCTACCATGGGTTTAACAGAAGAAGAAATCGCCACCGGAGATTTGTACCAGACCAAATACGTTACCTGGAACAACTTCGGAATGGAAAAAGAAGACATGGATCTTACCACATACCAGTTGGTATCTGAATACTTAGACCGCCTTGGAATTCACGGCGGCACCATGGTTGACTATAACCAGTATCAGACCAACGCCGGCGTGGATGCTTCTTCCGATGAATACTTGGAAGATTTGGAAATGCTTCAGTACGATTTGTTGTACGGTGAGCGTTATGCTTACGACCAAGGCGATCCTTATCCCTCTTCAGATTTGATTATGGGAATTAATGATGTGGTAATTGATGCAGCTTACCTCTATGGTGACAAGCTTCACATTTACGGTGACAACTTCACCAAGTGGTCTAAGGTTTACGTCAACGGCGAAAAGGTTACCACCTCATACGAATCCGGACAGGTATTGACCATTTCCGCCGACAGCATTGAAAACGGTGACACCATTTGTGTTTGCCAGGTTGGTTCTTCTAGTACCATTTTCCGTAGTTCCAATGATTACATGTTCTACGATCCAAACTATGAAGAAGCCACCGACGAATCCGCTGAACCACAGGGAACTGAAGAAACAGAAGAAACCGCCGAAGAGGCTCAATTATAAGCAATCAAAAAACTCCCGATTGGATATTAATCCAACGGGAGTTTTTTATGGTTAAATTTCTATTAAGCCATCTGCTCAACTGAAGTTAAAGCTTTCTTAACAGGAGGCAACAACAATACCACAATGGTAATTGCAGCTTCCGCAGCAAGATAAGCACCGTTATAAGCAAGACTGTAGGTAAGCGGTCCGGAGAAGCCTGTTCCTTCTGCATAAGAGCCGAAGAAAATCACGCCGGATAATACCGCAAAGAAGTATCTTCCCAAAACTGCTACAATATAACCTTTGATAAGGCCGTATTTTCCGCTGTTGGAGAAAAGTCCTGCCAATCCCAATGCACCAAAGGCGAAGATATAATCTACTAACATCTGAGGCACAGATAAAATGTAGGGATCCAAAAGCATCTGTAAGATACCATAAGCGATGGCTGCGGTTAATCCGCCAGACAATCCATACCAATAACCAATTAATACAATGAACAACATAGAAAACAAGGTAACGGAACCTCCCATAGGCATATGGAAGATCTTAATCATAGAAGTTACCATTGCAAGAGCAATTGCTACTGCGGAGAAAGCCAGCTGTTTGGCCGGCATTTTCTCCTTTTTCTTTCCCCCGAAAACTGCGGCACCCAATAACAGTACAGCTAACATAATTAAAACCAGGCCAATATATCCTGCAGTTGTAAATTGATAAGTAATTTCTCCCCAGTCGTTTTCCTGCGGATAAACAAAAAATGACATAAAAAAACCTCCTAACGTCATCTTGCTAGGAGTTTTCGCTTGCTTCCTTACGCCGGTACTAACCGGTTCAAGTATTAAGGGTTAACAGATGCGCTCTGTCTCTCAGCATTTCATGCACCCCTAGCGGTTATATTATTTTTCCGAAAACAATTATAGCACTTTCCCCGGAAAAGGAAAGTGCTATTTTTTATTTGTTTCTATGCTCTTTTACGTAGTTGATTTTCTTCTTGTTGCTGTACAAAATCGCAGCCACACCTGCAAGTAAAAATCCTAAGCTCAAGAAATATCTAGGATCGATATCTCCATCCGCAGTCTTCGGTGTAGCATCCTTAACGTGCCCTCCGTTTCCTGAAGCTCCACCGGATGTAGAACCGCCGGTGCCGGTAGTAGTTCCTGTAGCTGTACCAGATCCGTCACCGCTGTTGGTGTTTCCGGAATCAGTATTTCCACTATCACCATTCTCGGTATTTCCGCTGTCGCTGTTTTCTTCACCGTTGTTATCATCATCGGAATCTGAACTTTCGCCACCTTCATCGGAAGTATTTAACACTTCAAAGGTGATTCCGTTTTGTGCTGCATAAGATTCTGCTGCCGAATCAGAATATCCGTAAATAACGGAAGGATTCCAATTGGACTGACTTCCGATGGAAGTAACTGTCGCAGGTATTGTCAAAGTAGAAACATAATTGCAATTCTTTAAAGCATCCGTGCTAATGGAAGTACATGCACTTGATAAGTTCAATGATGACTTTCCTTCGGGGCAACGGATTAAATTGCTGCCGGAGATGTTGTACAAACATCCGTCGTAAGAAGTATAACTGCTGTTTCCACCGGAAACTGTAATGGAACTCATCCCGGGGCATTCATCAAAGGCTCCGCTTCCAATACTAGACACGCTGGAAGGAATGGTTACGGAAGAAAGCGAGGTACAACCGTAAAATGCATTACTTCCGATACTGGATACACCCGGAAGGGAAATCCCGGATAATGATGAGCAGTTATAAAAGGTACTGTCCGGTATGGATGAAAGATTTCCGCTAAGTGTAACAGAACTCATATTGGTACATCCACTGAACACACCGGTTCCCATAGAAGTTACCGTATCCGGTACCGTAACGGAAGTAACGGCTCCGTTGTCAGCAAAAACGCCGGAAGCTATAGTGGTAATACCTGCAGGAATGCTAACCGTTCCACCCGGTCCGGTATATCCGCTCAATGTCACTCCGTCATCCTCTATTACAAATCCATTCTCATCTGTAGTGCTAGCCTCGTTTCCGATTCCTGAAATCACCCAGATGGAAAGAACGATGGAAAATGCTACCAATATCCATCCTAATTTTGTTCCAAACTTCATTTTTACCTCTCCAAATCTAAGTTTAGATTAAAAAACACAATATATGGTATATTATAACTGATAAAACCACATTATTCAATTCTTTTTGCAACAACAAAGAGCCTTCCGTCCTCTGTATAAGTATTACAGGTGGAAAGGGTTAAAAACTTGTCTGTTTCCTTGATTTCCGATAAGTCCAAATCGTAGACGCTCAAACTATTTACATTATCCAAAAACGCCTGCCATTCCGCTTTGTTATTGGCTTGAATAAAGTTGTAATAGCGATAGGTGTTTTCGTCCTGATACTCCACCTTTGCCAAACACACGGCAAACACCTCATAGGTGCGATGCTCGTAAATGGTGTTAAAGGTAATGGTCTTGTGATTGGCATAAAAGTTCTCATCCAAATAATTGTCCAAAGTACCAAACATCAAATCCGATTTCATGTTGTGACCGTAAATAATAGTATTGGTATTTTGATTTACAATATCGGACCGATAATCCACAAACAAAGAACCGTTAGAATCCTCTTCTCCATAGAAAGAATGGTTCAAATAGTATTCGTTGTCATCTGTCTTCTGCACTACAGGATAATTGATATTTGTGTCGGCGATGGTCAACCAGCCTACCGTATCCTGGTTTTGTTTCACCAGCTCCTGATATTCCGTTAATACACTAAGACTGTCTCTTTTGATATTTTCGCTCCAGGCGAAAGGATTTCCCGAAGTAACGGAAAAGTTTGCATCATTTTCTGTAGATGTGGTAGCGCTCTCTGTAGTAGAGCCGTCTGTAGACTGGGTGGTTTCTGCAAGCTGACTCATCTTTCTTGTGGTAAGATAGTCCTCCAATTCGTTTACTCCGAAATAGCCGAAGAACACCACTGCCAATACCATGGCCAAAACTCCGATATAGGTCTGGTATTTCACCTTTCCCTCCGCCTCGTCGATTACAGCCTTGTCTTCCAGCAGTCCCACGTTGTGTTCCGCAACAATATCGGTAATATGCTCGACAAACTGCTCTCCGATAGGAGAACGAAATGAAATCTTCCCCTCTCGAAGAAGATTATAAAGACGAACTGCAACTTCCGGGTCGTGAATATCCAGTTCATTATTGATACATTCTATTTTTTTCAAATCTTCCTGGGCATCCCGATACTCATGAAAGGTATCAAAGGTAAACTCCCCAATGGTAAATTTTTTTACTTCACTCATATTACACCGTTTGTATTATTACAAAAATAGGGCACGACATCTTGGATGCCCTGCCCTATTATACCACCATATCTATGGTTTTTCTATTCTATTTTACGGTGACAGCCTTTACCTTTGACTTGGATCCGTAGACCTTTTTTCCGTCAATCAACTGATATGCTCGAATGTAGTAATAATACTTCTTCTTGCTGGTCAGTTTCTTGTTTGTCCAGTTGGACTTGGATGAGGGAACATCGGCAATCTTTTTGAAGCCTTTGTTCTTCTTGGTGCTTCGGTAAATGGTGTATCCCGTTGCAGAAGTATTCTTCTTCCAGCTCAACTTCGCCTTCTTTGCTGCCGAGCTCTTAACTTTAAAGCTTGGTGTGCTTACCAGCGTCTTTCCTGTCACGGTGGAAGATGTACCGTAATACTTCTTTCCGGCAATGGTCTTGTAAGCTTTTACGCTAATGTTGTAAGCCTTTGCCTGTTTCAAACCGCTAACTGTGTAGCTGTTTGAAGTGGTTGTCTTGGTGTAGGTCTTATTGTCCGCACTGTAAGTTACTTCATAACCGCTGGCGTGATTTACCTTGGTCCAAGAAACCTTAATCTTCTTATTGCTGGTTCCCTTTGCACTTAACTTCACAACACTTCCGATGGAAATGGTAAAGTACATGGTTCTGGTACCAGAGTAGTTGTTTACACCTGTAACTGTTACAGAAGCCACACCGGGATTGGTGTTATTGGCATAACTGATTACATAGTCACCACCACTACCCTTTACAAGGTTTTCGCCCTGATAGGTTACGCTTACCGGAGGTGTCAAATTGGAACCGGTGTAAGTATCGTTGGAAATATTTCCAAAAGTACAGGTATTTACATTTCTCTGAATGATCTTGTAGGTTCCTGTCTTTACAAGACTTTGTCCTGCTACTGTAACTGTCGCTGTGTATGTAACGGTACCAACCTGAATGCAGGCATTTCCGTCAGTGCTACTATTGTAAGCCACGCTTGCAGGAAGCACGTTTCCGTTATTGTCCTTTACGGTAAGGGTCGGTTTGATTACATTTCCGGTATAAGTATACTGGTCTGCAGCTCCTGATACACTTAAGTAATCTGATCCGAATACGATATTGAACGGTACCGTAATCGGTGTGTTTCTGTAATAGGTAGGCTGTAATGAGTCTACAATCACATATCCTGAGGTTGTGTAGTTGTTATCAGAGCCAACAGTGGTAATCTGATAATCCGTTCCATTTACCAAGGTATTGCCGCCGCATACTACCGTTACTCCCGGTGTAATGGCGCTTCCGGTATAAAGCTGGTCGGTAATGGTTACACAGCTTTCCGTCAGATTTGCATAAATCACAAAGGTCTGTGATGCATTGTTGTTTATGTAGTTGTTAATACCGGTTACCGTAACGGTAGCGGTTCCCGCATTTTTGTTGTTGGCAAACTCAATGGTGTAGTCCTGATCCTTAACCAGAATCTGACCGGAAGCATTGGTTACCGTATAATCAGGAGTCAGGCTTCTTCCGGTGTATGCCATTTCACTAGCGGTCAAAGCCAATGTGATACCGCCTCCATAAGGAAGGATTACAAACTTAAATGGTGTTGCACTGTAGGTATTGTAGTTTCCTCCCAAAACAACCTGCGCCGTTGCCGGTGAAATCACACCTCCGGCGTTGGTATTGTTGTTGTAAGAAATGGTATACATATCACTGTCAATGGGCACGGTAGCTGAAATCTCCGTATCATATACGTGGAATGCAGGTTCCATAGCTGAACCGTTATAGGTGGTTGCCCAGTAATAATATCCGTCTGTATCACTTTCAAAGTAGCTGTAGACGGTCCCTTCTTCATCATAGGTCTTTGTCAGTGTAGCGGTATCCGGATCAATCACCAGATTTGCAGGATTGATGGTCTTCTTTTGGATCACATAGGTTTCCGTAATGCTTCCGTAGAAACTGTTCTTTCCTTGGATCTTCAATTCCACACTGTCTTGTGCATTGATGCTGTCAGTAGGTGCAACCACGGTGTAATCCGTATCCTCTGTTAATGTGGAGGTAGGTGTGGTGGTCAAATTATTGACGGTAACGTCAGGCACCTGACTGGTTCCATTGTAAGTATAACTGTATGCGGATAGTTCAGACTGATACTTTGTACTGTCCGCAATATCTTTACCAATGGTAAATGTCTTTGTGAACTTTCCGGTGTAGTTGCCCTTACCGGTTACGGTAATGGTAGGCACCTTCGTCGCATCATAGGCCGGATTGGTTGGATCACTGGTTGCCGCATCACGGTTGTTGGTCCACTCAATGGTATAGTCCGTATCTTTTACCAAGGTCTTATAGTTTGGCGTATTGCCGTGCTCAGGGTTATCGTTGGACACATCATGTATGATAAGTTCCGGCATAACCTGATTGCCAGTGTTCCAATCCTGAGTATCCACTGCCGACACTTCATATTCGTCGTCCACACCGTCATCTGCGTCGTCTGTTTTTGGAATGGTAATTACCGTCCCGTCTACCTGCATACCACCATCGGTTCCCAAATCCTTTGGATTGATGGTAAAGGTGGTGGTAGTAGAGCCCTCATAGTATGCACTGCTTGCCGGCGCAGAAATCGTAATGGTATATGCACCTGCATTTACCATGGAAGCTCCGCCATAAGAAACATCATAATCCGTTCCCTCTGTCAAGGTCTTTGTAGAGTCTGCAAAGGTAACAGTAACTTTAAGGCTTGGTGTAAAGGCTTTTCCTGTGTATTCGGCCTCCTGTACTGCTTTTGTAATGGAAGCGGAGGAAAGGGCACATTTTGTTACGGTATATGTTGCGGAAGACACACTTCCGGTATAGTTTCCATTTCCCTGAACGGTAATGAATCCTGTATCTCCGGGTACAGTTACTAAAGGAGAGTATGTAACTGTAAAGTCACTGCCTTCTGTTAAGGTTCTTGTATTGCTGTTTACTGTAGCCGTTACTTCATAGGTAGGAAGCATTCCTGTTCCACCGGAGTAAGGAAGTTTTCCGTCTGCAGGTGTCAGACTAATCACACCTACGGAAGTCAAATCCACCGGGTCTATAGTAAAGGTTTTTGTTACCGAACCACTGTAGTTTCCATATCCATTAATATAAATCGTCGGCGCGTTATCTGCTGTATACGGCGCTGAATTAATATTGTTGGCATAGGTTACATAATAATCCACATCTTCCTGAAGAACCGTTGTTCCTATCTTTACGGAAGAAATAGGGGGCTGAATCTCCTCACCGGTATAAGTATAGGTAGAAGATGCATCCGATAAAGTCACCGTCATTGTAGAAGCATCCAATTGGATTGGCTTAATGGTATAGGTAAATACCGCAGAGCCAAAGGCCTTGTCAGAATCCGTAACAGAAAGAGTAATCTCCGCTGTTCCCGCTTCCGTATTATTGGAATAGGTTGCTTTAAAAGGTGTGGCTGCAGTAGCTGCCATATCGGAAAGTTTCCAGGTTTTGGCATCGGCACCTTTTAGGGCATATCGGATATTGGTGGTATCCGGAAGATAAACGGGATTTCCGTAGTTGTAGGTCTGGGCATCAGAAGCGGACAGTGTCATCTTGCTTAAATCGTATTTAATATTGAAGTTCTTTATTACAGAACCACTGCCTGCTGTAAAGTATCCCATACCCGTAATGGTATATCCTGCTGTTCCAATATCAATATTGTTGGATAGAGCCGTAGTATAATGTGTGTTCTTTGTCAGTGCCACTCCATTGTAACTAAGGGAAACACCCGTAGGATTAATGGCACTTCCGGTATAGGTATAGGTGTCATTCAATCCGGTTACTTCCGCATCCGCAATATCACCATAGGAATATACGGTGTAGTAGCGCATACCGGTATAGTAATCTCCGTCTCCGGCAAAACTTAAGGTCACTTCTCCGGGAGTGGTCAGATTATCCAATCCATAAATAATGAATCCCTTGTTGTACTGATACTTCACGGATGTACCATTTACAGACAGATAAAACTGAGTAGGATCAAAACTTGAAACAAAGTTGCCCTGTGCGTTTTTATCAATAATGTAGTTGTTGTTTCCAACATAGGCATCTGCCGAAGATACTCCTTCGTAGAAACTAAAGAGTGTCGTGTTGGAAATATCACCAATTACCTTGTAAGTAAGGGTTGTATAGGAAGATGTTAATTCCGTAGTGGATGCATAGTTTCCGCTTCCTGTACCGGTAATCGTAACGCTGTACTTTCCGGGAAGTTTGTAATCATCTCCATAGTTACTGTCCGCAACACCGTAAACCACGGTATAGTCGGTACCGTATTCCAAGGTAGTTCCGTCACTGTCTTTTACAATAAATCCGTTGGTTCCCTGATCGTTTGCCACCGGCTTATGGATGGTTCCATCGTAATTGTAACTGGCAAAAGTAGTTCGGGCATAATCAGTTGTTTCATTGTCCCAAATGTATACTTGTGCGTTAGCCAAGCTCTTTTTGTTAATTACGAAGCTTCCGTAAATCTTACTGTTTCCAAAGTTTGACGATAAGGTAATTACCACATACCACACTCCGGAATTTACCGGTGTCGTCTTGGTCAGGCTGGTTACGTTGGAAGGAGTAACCGTTCCCGTTGCAGAAGATCCGTCGTAATAATCTACGGTATAATCTTCTCCCATCAAAAGCTTCGTCTTGTTAGCACCCACTCCGTAGTACAGATTCAAGTCACTTCCAAATGGTGTAATCTCTGCACCGGTGTAGTTCTTTGTATATCCGTTGGGATATGCAAGATTTGTGCTGTCATATTCAATATTTGAGCGGATATCCGATGTGGTTCCCGTAGCATAAATCGCAATGTCATCGGGATTTGCCGCTTCTACCATTACCGTTCTGGTATGAGTTCCGGTAATGTTTGTATTTGTCATGGTAAGGGTTACTGTTTCCGCTGCGGTGGAAGACTCCGGGCCTACCGTAGTTCCGTCTGCTGTGGAAATGGTGTAATCCGTTCCCATAGTAAGAAGCTCGTCTCCGCTTCCTCCGTTATCAAATACCACCACGGTTAATCCGGAAGAGATGGTATTATAAACCGAAGGTTTAAAGTACATGGTCTTGTAAGGTGTTACCTCCGAACCGGTATAGGTATAATATGCCGTTTCATAGGTGGAGGATGAAATCACCGTTTCCGTAGAAACGGATGCCGCATCATTTGGTACAAAGAATGCTTTCTTCACCTGTTTTGAAGCCACTGTCGTATTAAAAGGTGAAATGGTGTACTTCACCGTTAATGTTCTGGATGAGTAATAAATCGCTCCCGGATCAGATGATAAACTGATTCCCGGTGTAATAACGATGGTTGCCGTAACCGTATTTCCTACTTTTCTCGCAGTGGAGTCATAAGAAATGGAATAATAGGTACTAGGCACTTCTGCTCCGCTACTGTCCAAAAGCTTAATCACCGGACGTCCTGTCAAACCAAGATATAAGGTATCAAAGGTAACCACGTTGTCGCTGGTATTGCTGATGGCAGCTGAAGTCTTATGTACTTCAAAACCGTTGGTGTTGCTGTCAATACATGCATAGGTGTATTCCACACGATATCCGTTGGCCGCATCTGCAATATCATCACCAATACTGTAATCTACGCTAATGGTTCCTTCGTAGTTGTTGATACCAGTAATGGTTGCCGTCTTTGCACCTACGAAGCTGTTGTCGTCATAGGTTACGGTGTAATCTGTGCTTTCCACCAAAGGTGTCGTGGTGGATGAGGCTCTCACTGTAAACTCCGGAACATTGTCTCCGTCTGCATCTGCCTGTTCTACCACAAAGTTGGAAATATCCTTTCTGGTAATGGAATAGGTAAGATTTACGGTTGTATTTGCATAGTTTCCAATACCGTTAATGGTTACCGTGGGTTTCAAAACGCTTCCGCTGGAATCCAAGGTGGTAACATCTACGTTGTTGGAATAGCTGATGGTGTAATCTGTTCCACTAATCAATGGAGTATCTCCGTTTTTCACAGATACTCTCGCATAGGTTGCGGAACCGGTATATGCCATGGTAGCACTTCCGTCTAAAGTTGTAGTCTGATTGGTAAGAGCGGTTCCGTAATCCAGATTTTCCAAAGTAAAACTTAAGGTCTGTCCAGATGAAGGTGTAATCTCAAAGTAGAGCTTTACAGTTCCGTAAAGATTTCCAGTACCTTTCACTGTTACGGTTGGAGGAAGAGAAGCATCTGCTGCCGCCACCTTTGTGTTGTTGGCATAGTATACTTCATATCCCGCATCGGAACTCAAAGGTGTTCCGTCCGCTAACGTAACGGTTACTGCTGGAGTTACCGCACTTCCCGTATAGCTATAAGACTTACTT
>JAILJP010000077.1 GCA_024694625.1 Lachnospiraceae bacterium
CCAGACTGGATAGGTGCAAATTTGTTTAATGCATCAGCCATAGGTGCTAAGCAGTTTGTTGTACAAGAAGCTGCTGAGATGATTGTATCAGAAGCCTTTAATGTCTCATGGTTTGTATTGTAAACGATTGTAGGAAGATCATTTCCTGCAGGTGCAGAGATAACAACCTTTCTAGCTCCAGCATTGATATGAGCCTGAGCCTTTTCTTTAGATGTATAGAATCCAGAGCACTCTAATACAACGTCAACCTTTAATTCTCCCCAAGGGCAATTGTTTGCATCAGGGAATGCATAAATCTTGATTTCTTTTCCACAAACTGTGATAGAATCATCAGAAGCAGAAACTTCATCAGCATGCTCATACTTACCCTGAGATGAGTCATACTTTAATAAGTGTGCAAGCATTTTAGGGCTTGTAAGGTCGTTGATTGCAACAACTTCATATCCCTCTGCTCCGAACATCTGACGGAATGCCAAACGTCCAATACGTCCGAATCCATTAATAGCTACTCTAACTGCCATTTGAATTTCCTCCTAAAATATAAATAATTAAACTAATTGGGAAAGAATTTCCCGACTGTTTTATATCATATACAATTTTCGTTATAATTTCAAGGCATAATTCAAAGATTGATAAATTTTTCACGTATTTTTCATTTTTATTTTTTATTATTTCCTATATAATAAAACCGAAAGAAAAAAGGAGACGAAACTTATGACGAAATTATGGGATACACATATGCATACTGCTTTTTCCGGAGATTGCGACATTCCCCCGGAAGTCATGTTAAATCGCGCAAAAGAGTTGGGCCTTCCCGGTATTATCTTTACCGACCATTTGGACTGGGATTATCCCGGTGAAATCCCCGGCGAATTCGATTTGGGAATTGAAGACTACCTTTTATATATGGGAAAACTTTTAGAAATGGAAGCAGCTTCCTCTCCTACTACCGAACTACGTATCGGTTTGGAGCTGGGACTACAGCCTCATCTGGCTTTGCGCCACAAGGATTTATTAGAAAAACTTCCTATAGATTACTGCATTGGTTCCGTGCATACCGTTCACAAAAGAGATCCCTACTACCCAACTTATTTTGAAGGCAGGGATGTAAAAGATGCTTACAAAGAATACTTTGAATGTGTGTTGGAAAACTTAGATGCATTTTCTGCTTTTGATTCCCTAGGCCATTTGGACTATGTAGTGCGCTACGGAAAACGGGTTTTAGGGGACGATAAAGGCGCCTGCAATTTAGCAGATTACAAAGAAATCGTTGAGGCCATTTTTAAGTTTATTATAAAAAATGACATCGCCTTAGAAGTAAATACCGGAGCATATCGCCACGGATTAACAGAACCTAATCCGTCCTTTGAGTTTTTGAAATTCTATCGCCAGTGCGGCGGAAACTTAATCACCATTGGAGCGGATGCTCATCATCCTGAACACGTTGGTCTCCACTACGAAAAAATAGCCGAAGAACTTACACCCCTCGGCTTTAAAGAATATGCCATTTATAAGCAGCACAAGGCGGAAATGATTGGGCTGTGACATAGGGGGCTGTCATAGGGGACGGTTCTTTTGTCTTCTTTTTTTCCTGATATATACTCATTCTATAAGAATGGATAAGAAGATTTCTCTTTTTATCCATCCTTATTAAATATTTATCCACGAACTACTCGTTCAACAGTCGTTTTACTGATTGCTGTTAATCTCGAAAACTGCCGTATCGAGATACCTGCTCCTATAGCTAAAACTATCGCTTGATTTCTACGCGCTTTCTCCCATCCACCAATATCTCGCACATGAGAACACATACTTATTTTCTTAAATACCACCCCTAAAGGTACTTCACCCTCTTTTATCAAAAAATGCGCATGATTTCCCATAAGACAATATGCATATAACATAAAATCCGTTTCTTTTTTTACTTGAATTAAAACTTTTAAGAAACGTAAATTATCTTCATCATCTGAAAAAATCACTCTTCTATCTGCACCACGTATAACTACATGGTATACACCTGTTGATGATTTACATCGTGCTTTTCTCGGCAATTTACCCCCTCCTTTAATAATGAATCAAATAAATATGGAAAATAATAGAAGAACGTAGATAATAAATCGGTAACCGAATTCAGAGCAAATAGATATTTCGTGATTCAATGTTATATCGTAAAAAATGCACTGACAATACACCAAAGATATTTTTAATAAATATTTAATAATTATTAAAATCTTTTAATAATTTACGTATACAAAAAAGGGGCTATTTAGCCCCTAATATTTTTTATACTGTAGCAGTATATCACTTTATAAAATGAAGACGAAAGAACCGTCCCTATGTACATGTATTCAATATTCAATAGTCAGAAGCAATAAATATATTGATTATTTTTTATTAACCTGATATCCATACGTAATGATTTTGTATGATGCAGGTTCTTCTATAGCTCCTTGCCCATCTACAGTAAACTCAGAAAAACTAGCACCAACAATTCTACCCTTTTTATCATAGTATATAACATTAATCCATTCATCGTTCTCTATGCATTTCTTGCCCGTTTTAAATGGCTTATACTTATATTTAAGGTAATAAACGCCGGCGCTATCTTTTTTTATTTTCTTATTTTTTATTCCGGATTTTATTTTACCGGATGTATTTATAGTTTTTGTTTTAGTAAACGGATAGAGGGTAGTACTTTTTTTAGGTTTTACATTTACAGATAGTGAATATCCGCTTACGTCGTATATTCCTGTTGATTCCGTATAATAATAATAATCTTTTCTATCTTCTAATTCATCTATATCAGAGCCTGTCATTGGATAGCATCCCAAAAATGTATCTATACTATTTCCATCCGAATCCACGCCGTCGTGTCTATATACATTCATATATTCAGGAACTATTTCACTCATCTCTAAAGGAATATAAATCGTTTTCTTTGGTGGTAAAACACAATATTCGGCTTCGTCTGTATTACTACTATCTACTTTTTTCCCATTCTTTTTTAAGGTATACTGAATATCAACACTCGTCAAAGTCCTTTTTCCTGTATTAGTCACAGCAACAACATATCTCAAATCATCACTTTTGTTGTTATAGCATGAATACACCTTTGTTTTGATTTTTGGTTTTTTTACAACTGTAATTTTATATTTAACAATTTGTATATGATGACGATATACGGATCCATACACTAAATGATTATCTGAAGGATCCAAATATGGTCCGTCACTTATAATTTCCGAATTATCTATATAAAATGTTACCGTACATTTCCCTGGTTTCTTTGCGTATAAATATTTATCATCATTCCTATTGGACCAACGTACAACCTTTTTGTTTGATAATTTTGCACCTAATCTATTATGTCTTTTTCCTCCATTATCCCAATAATACCCTATTCTTGCATCTGGCACCTCAATAGATTCCCCCACGCACATAGTAAGTTTATGCGTAGTATTCTTATCTATTACACACTCATCAACCGGAGAATAACTAACATAGTCGTAGTCTTTTCCGCGCACAAGGGACATCGTGGACCTCGCTTCCACTTTCGACACAGATAGAGCACTGGACAGACTTAACGCGAGCACCATCGCCAGACATATACCAACAATCCTGTAAGTTATTTTAGGTTTCCTTTTCATTTTTCATTCCCTCCATATTATCAAATATTATTATATAGTAGTTCTTGTAAAGAACTACTACATCTGATATGCGTAGTGTATCAGGCGTCTTCGAGATTTAAGCATAAAAAAGCTCAGCATATACTGCGTTTTGGGTGACAGTGGGGACGCCAAGCGTCAAAAGTATTGTTTTAAGTATGTTCATAGACAACCACCTAATTGTATGGATTAAGACTGTGGTGTCCGAAACCCATAGCTTCTTTTAAAGCATCATCAGCTTTGCGTTCAGCGTCTGTCATTGGTTTTGACGTCATAGCGTGCTGGACCATACCTCTGACTACTTTTTTAGCCTCAGACTTTGGAATGTTGCTGATATTGTTCTTATCTACGAATTTAAATGCCATAGCAAAACCTCCGTTTTATTTAAATTTAAGAGTGTAATTATACTTCCCTTCTTCAGTACCATATTTGTCCATTTTGGGAATTTTGCAACCACTATATACTTTCAAACGTACAGGTTCGACTGTAATTTTAATCTTTGAAGCTGGTAGTTCGGTCGGTATTTTTACAATGTCACCTGTTTTAAGCTCATATTCGGTGTCGTCAGCTCCATAAATGCGATATTTGAGTTTCGAGCCTTCACTCCCATCGCCACAACAATCACAAGTATGGGTTTCAATTGAACCATTAGGTGTATTGTAATCGCCTTCATGGGGGAGTTCACCACCATCCCATACAGTCACACCTTTATCATTTATCAACCTTATTGGGTCATTAAATGAGTTAGTTTGTCCTTTTTCAACAGATGTACCAATTTTAGCGTATGCGATTTCGTATACATCATACGTTACTTCTTTCTGTTCTCCCCTCCACGCACTATCGTCAATATATGATTTTTGTTTTTTTGTAACAGTGACTCGATATACGTTATAACACGCAAAACCGTAATCACTCAGACTAAAGTATATATATTCATGGCCAGCGTCGAAGTCACGCTTACTACTGTCATTTCTATTACGTCTATATCTGCATGAGATATTACTTTTTTTGGAGCAAATCGTTTTTCCATCAGCTTTAATAACGTATTTGTAGTCTAAGCTATCTATACTTCTACTGTCCGTTATGTTTTTCGCATATTTAGGTTCGATTCTAAAGTAACTGCCATCTCTACTAACATTAAACTTGACATCTTTAGAGCTTAGTTTCTTTTTAACTGTAATTTTTATCTTTATTTTTTTACCTTTGGTGTATTTGTGTTTTTTATTATTATACTCAGGGGATGTGGTGTATGTGATGTTGGCTTTACCTGCTTTCTTTGCTGTTAATATTACATCATCGGTCATTCTATATCCGACAACGTACCTTTCATACCATTTATAATCAGACACAATATCAGTGACCGGCTCAAGTTTACCCTTCATTTTTACAGCTGCAACTTTTTTGTTTGATGTTTTCGGTTTTGACCCAACAGAACCAAGCTTAACTTTTTCACCAACATACATTGTAATGTTGTATGTCTTCGTCTTTGTTTTTGCCTCTACTGTCGGCATTGAAACTGCACTAAACATGGTAAGTGTAAGTGCAATTGCTAAAAACATACTTAAAATTCTTTTCACTTTTCTCATATTTTCTTCCTCCACGATTTACTGTGCATAGAATTATACACAACATTTACTATTGTAAATGCAAATTCAAATTTACACAACTGCGTATATTTGGTGCAAAAATCCATTCGTATTTGAATATAGACTACTTTACAAATCTCAATCAACAATTAAATACAAGCAAATAGCCCTTTTCATTAGTCAAACTATGACTAACAAAGAAGGCTATATTATAAATTATTATATCTACTACTCTATCAAATGAAGACATAAGAACCGTCCCTATCCAACAATCGTTCCACCTGCCACAACGTAGTCTCCATCGTACAACACTACGGTCTGTCCCGGTGTTACGGCGCGGACTGGTTCTAAAAAGTTCACCTGATACTCTGTGTCGGAAATCTTTTTCACCTTGCACTTTGTTCCTTTGTGGGAATAACGGATTTTTCCGGAATAAATCTTTTCTTCATCCAAAGTTTCTTCGGAAATCATATTCCACTGGTTTGCAACCAACGTATTGGAAAAAACATCCTCGTTATCGCCAAGCACAACTTCATTTTTTTCTACATCAATTTTATTTACGAAAACAGGCTTTCCAAGGGCAATATTTAAGCCCTTTCTCTGACCTATGGTATAATTCGTAATACCCTTATGACGTCCTACTACAGTTCCGTCTTTTAATACAAAGTTGCCTTCCGGAGGAAGATTATCTCCAAGACGCTCTTTCAAAAAACTGTGATAATCGTCATCAATAAAACAAACATCCTGGCTGTCTTTTTTATTTGCCACCTCAAGGCCTAAAGAAGCTGCAATCTCACGAATCCGTGGCTTTTCATAATCACCGATGGGCATTAACGTATGAGCCAACTGTTCCTGGGTCAGCTGACAAAGAACATAAGTCTGATCCTTTGCTTTAGACTCTGAAGCATAAACCGTGTATCGACCGTTTGGAAGCTGTACCACTCTGGCATAATGACCGGTAGCTACATATTCTGCCCCGAACTCTTTCGCTTTTTCCATCAGTGCTTCCCACTTAATCTTACGATTACACATAACGCAGGGATTGGGGGTGCGACCATGAAGGTATTCATCTATAAAATGATCAACTACGCACTCTTCAAACTCATTTTTAAAATACATAATATGATGTGGGATTCCCAGCTGTTTGCAAATTTCTCTGGCTTCTAATCCATCCTCACAAATCTCCGGTTCGTCCCTCCACATTTCCATGGTGACACCTATTACATTGTATCCCCGTTCTTTTAAAAGGTATGCTGCCACAGTGGAATCCACTCCGCCGGACATACCTACTACAACTGTTTTATTCATGCAATTCTCCTACTGCTGCTCAAAAAATAAAAAATAATTATTCCATTTATATACTGTTCTTCATTTACTAACTTTTAACAATTAATATAAACTAGAATAGCTAAGACCTCAACTACGAAAAGACAAAATAACGAATAAAAAGTCGACAAGTGGATATTAACCTCTTATCGACTTTTTTACAACTGTTTCATCAAATATATTATAAAATCCTAAGACAAAAGTAAGGTAATCCTCTTTCTTCATATACAGTTAAAATATGAAGACAAAAGAACCGTCCCCTACATATACTTTTTCTCAAACTCATCAATGGATAAAGGTTTGTCGTAAAGATATCCCTGGATAATATCACAACCACAGGATACGATTTTTTCCTTTTCCTCTTCTGTCTCAACGCCTTCACAAAGGACTTCAAAATTAATCTCTTTAAAGGTATCCACAAGGTTCGCCAAAATCGTCATACCAACCTGGTTTTGAATACTGTGAAGTACGAATCCTCGGTCAAACTTGATGACGTTTGCAGGAATTTTTCCCAACACGTAAAGAGAATTGTAGCCGCTTCCAAAATCGTCCATCGCGATACGATATCCGGCATCCTGTAAAAAGTTTAACTTTTCAATAATCTCGTTTAAGTTTTCCACCACTGCGGTTTCCGTCAACTCAAACTCAATCATTTCCTTAGGAACATTGGATGCGGTAATAAAATCATCCACCATTTCAATAAATCCCGGTTCCAAGAAATCCATTCTGGAAAGATTTACAGATACGGGAATCATTCTTCTTCCCTCGTTCATCCAGCGACGCTGCAAATCCACAACCTGACACAAGACTTCAAAGTCAAGCTGGGATACTACAGAGGCATTTTCCAAAATAGGCACATACAAATCCGGAGAAATGATATTACCCTCTTCATCTCTAAATCGAGACAGTGCCTCCGCTCCAATAATTTCATTGGTGGATGCGGAACATTTGGGCTGCAGCAAAACCATAATATCGCCATTTTCAATGGCCCGTTCAAAATTGGGAATTACACTGGCTTTTGCCAAGGATTCCTCACGTAATGTCTTTTCATAAAAAGCGATTGTATTGGAATAACTGTTATGAATACTTCTTCTGGCATAGCGCGCATTATCCTGTGCCGATAAGAAGTCATCGCCGGGCTGTATAATATACATACCACAATCAAGATGAATTCTCGCTCTTGGATACTTTCTGTTAACGTTATCCAAAAACTGATTCAAAAATTCCTCGTAACGATCGCTTAACTCAAGTCTGGACTCGCCATTTCCTTCACACAAAATCAGCAAATGATCTACATAACTTCTGGTTCCAAGTTCACAGCTTTCATTATCAAAGCAAAAATAATGAACCATATAATTAATCAAGTCATCTCCAACAGTAGGTCCGTAAATCTCGTTAAAAAATTTTAAATTACAAAGATTAATACTTAATAAAACAGGTTGCTCCATGGAAAGAGCCATTCTGCTTCCCACTTTTTTAAATCGTGCTAAAGACGGAAGGCCATCGTTATTTAATTCTAAACCAACATTCTTTACCATATTTTCTCCAAAGGTTAATTTTCACACAACAATCGGAATTTTACCATCATACAAATAAAATGGCAATATATAATTTTACAAAAAGAAGAAAAGAAATTCATATATTCATACAACGAAATAATTTCGTTCAAAAATTCACTTTTTTCACTTTTGAACGAATTCGTTGAACAGCGTTGTCGATACTCTTTTCATCCTTTTGTAACGCCTCTGCAATGGACTTGTAATCCATTCCTTTTAAATAAAGATCCAACACTTTATTTTCCAGAGGGCTAAGCACATTTTGTATCTTTTCCATAGCATCTTTATAGGTGTCTATGGCCAGATACAGTTTTTCCGGATCGTCGTATTCGTTGGATTCCAATGTATCAATCAAAGCACCCCGATCCGATGAATCATCATAAATGGACAAATAGTTGTTCAAGGGGATGTGTTTCATACGATTCGAAGCTTCAATTGCCTTTGCCTGTTGGCGCATGATACATACAGACGCAAAGGTAGAAAACTTCACCTGACGCTTGGGGTCAAAATCCCGAAAGGCCTTGAACAATCCAACGGTACCTTCTTGATACAAATCCTCCTGTTCCTGCCCGGTCAAAAACAAGTGGCGGGAACAACTCAAAACAAGAGGGAAAAAGCGCTCAATAAGATAATCTCCTATCTCGATTCTTCCCTCTTGGTACATTTTAATCAGTTCTTCATCTGATATTTGGTTTAAAACATCTAAACTTACCATTTAATTCATTCTCTGTCGTACAATTTCATAAGCCAATACTCCACATGCAACGGAAGCATTTAACGAATCAATATCACCCTTCATGGGAATGGATGCAACAAAGTCGCATTTCTTTTTGGTAAGGTTTGATACCCCTTCCCCTTCGTTTCCAATAACTAAACCAATGGGGCCTTTTAAATTCAGGCGATACATTTCCTCACCATCCATATCGGCACAAACAAACCAAAGGCCAACCTCTTTTAAGGCATCAATTGTCTGATTGATATTGGTAACCTTTGCCACCTTGGTGTAGTTGATTGCTCCGGCAGAAGCTTTTGCAACTGTTGCTGTAAGACCAACTGCTCTTCTGTTGGGAATAATCACCCCATGAGCGCCGGCAAGATTTGCGGTACGAATCATAGCACCCAAATTGTGGGGATCTTCGATACCATCCAAAATAAAGATAAAAGGATCTTCTCCCTTTTCTTTTGCCACTTCCAAAATATCATCCACGGTAGCATATTCGTAAGCTGCGATATAAGCAATTGCTCCCTGATGCTTTCCTGTTTCTGAAATCTGATCCAAGCGTTCTTTTTTCACAAAATCAATCATAAGATTTTGTTTTTTGGCTTCTCTGACAATGGTACGAATGGGACCGTCAGTAGAGCCATCCAATACAAACACCCGATCAATCACTGTATCAGAGCGAAGAGCTTCCAATACTGCATTTCTTCCTTCAATCATTGAAGATTCATTTCTCATATGTTATATCCTATCTGTTCTTTCCAAACCAATTTTTACCAATTCTTGCATTCTTTGAATCTCACCTGTCATATACAAATATCCAAGCAAGGCTTCCAATGCTGTAGCGTTTCGATAATCGATTACCGATGCATTTTTCGCTGTAGTTTTTGACTTGGCATTTCGTCCACGTCTCACCACTTCCTCTTCTTCCGGAGTCAAATCCTCTGCAATAGCGTCCAAAAGCTGAGCCTGTGCAGAAGCTCTTACCACATCGGAACAAGCCTTATGCATCTTGCTCACAGGGACATTTCCCTTTGCAATTACCTTTGTACGAATAATGATATCGAAAACACTGTCTCCTATATATGCCAACGCAAGAGGAGAAAATGTCCTGATATCCACATCTGAAATATCATAGAGTTCTTTGATACTTTGAAAGCTTAAGCTCTCTTCCATTTTACACCCTCTCTGGTATCTTCCAAAATAATACCCATGTTAAGAAGTTCATCACGAATCTCATCTGCTCTTGCAAAGTTTTTCTCTTTTCTTGCAGCCTGACGTTCTTCAATCAAAGCTTCAATATCGGAATCCAAAACTTCTTTTTCCTTATTTAAAACAATTCCCAAAATATCAGAAAGCATAACAAGTTCTTCCCGAAGAGCCAATACGTACTCTTTTGAAGATGCATCTGAAGTATTTTGATTTGCAAACTTCACCAATTCGAAAATAGCTGAAATAGCATCAGCAGTGTTGCAATCATCATCCATAGCTGCTTCAAACTTTGTCACATATTCTTTTGCAGAAGAAAGAAGCTTTCCTTCCTCCTCAGAAACTGCTTCTGCCTTGGCATTTTCAGCATAATAGGTTAACTGCTCAGCACAGTTTTTAATTCTTTCCAATCCGTTCTTTGCAGCTTCCATCAAATCATCAGAGAAGTTCAAGGGACTTCTGTAATGAGCAGAAAGCATAAAGAAACGAAGCACCTGCAAATCATACTTTGCACTAATATCTCTAACTGTAAAGAAGTTACCCAGAGATTTTGACATCTTTTCGTTGTTGATTTTCAAAAATCCGTTGTGCATCCAGTACTTTGCAAATTCTACACCGTTGCAGCATTCTGACTGAGCAATTTCATTTTCATGATGAGGGAAAATCAAATCCTCTCCACCGGCATGAATATCAATCTGGTCGCCTAAATACTTCTTTGACATAACGGAACACTCAATATGCCATCCCGGTCTTCCTTCTGACCAAGGAGACTTCCAGAAAGGCTCGCCCTCTTTTTTCGGTTTCCACAAAACGAAATCCAAAGGATCTTCTTTTAAATCACCGGAGACTTTAATATCTCTGTGACCACCTTCCAAATCATCGATATTTTTATGAGAAAGTTTTCCATATTCAGAAAAACTTCTGGTTCTAAAGTAAACGGTACCGTCTTCTACTGCATAGGCATGGCCTTTTTCAATCAAAGTGGAAATCATCTGAAGCATCCCGTCAATTTCCTCTGTAGCCAAAGGATGCTTGGTAGCAGGACGAACATTTAAATCTTCCATGTCCTTTTTGCATTCTTTGATGTAACGCTTTGAAATCTCATCAGCAGATACACCTTCTTCAATGGCTGCTTTAATGATTTTGTCATCCACATCAGTAAAATTGGAAACATAGTTTACTTCAAAGCCTTTATACTCCAAGTAACGACGGAAAGTATCAAATACAATCATAGGTCTGGCATTTCCAATATGAATCAAATTGTAAACTGTAGGTCCGCAGACATACATACTTACCTTTCCCTCTTCCAATGGAACAAACTCTTCTTTTCTTCTGGTTAATGTATTAAAAATTTTCATTTATTTTCCCTTTCCAAATTAAGCATCTTTTTGTGCAGCCAAACAACCGGAACATCCGGCACAGCCTCGAACATTTTCATCTGAAGACAAAGCTCTCTGGCTGCCTTCATAAATAGACTCAATGATACACACAGCGGAAGCTGCGATTCCTTCTTCTGCCCCTGTAAAGCCTAGGCCCTCTTCTGTAGTTGCTTTAATGTTTACCGCATCCTCCGGAAGTTGCAAGGCTTTGGCCACATTCTCACGCATTGTATCTATATAAGGTCGAAACTTGGGACGCTGGGCAATAATGGTGGCATCCACATTTCCAACCACATAGCCTTTTTCCAAAAGTTTCTTTCCAACTTCTTCCAGCAATAACATAGAAGAAATTCCTTTGTATCTTTCATCCGTATCCGGAAAGTGTTTTCCAATGTCTCCTAAAGCAGCTGCCCCCAAAAGTGCATCAGAAATGGCATGGAGTAAAACATCCGCATCGGAATGTCCCAGCAAGCCCAATTCATGTTCTATTTTCACACCGCCAACAATCAAGTCCCGATCCGGAACCAGGCGATGAACATCATATCCGTTTCCTATACGCATATAAACTCCTATCACAAGATATAATTTATGTCTACAACTCTCCATATTTTATAGTTTTTTTCCTATTTTTTCAATAGGAATTGATGGGTACAAAAAAAGAGAGGTAAGTCCTCTCTTAATAAGTAGCGAAGGGGAGACTCGAACTCTCGACACCACGGGTATGAACCGTGTGCTCTAGCCAGCTGAGCTACTTCGCCATATAAAATTTTGGCTTCCGCCAAAATGGGACCTACAGGGCTCGAACCTGTGACCCTCTGCTTGTAAGGCAGATGCTCTCCCAGCTGAGCTAAGATCCCATTTGGTCGCTCACTCGCGACCGAAAATTAGTATACTAAATGACCAGT
>JAILJP010000006.1 GCA_024694625.1 Lachnospiraceae bacterium
GATCAAACCACCATTTATTGCTCATAACACCAATCGTAGATTCAAAAGACAATCTTCTGGCTTCTTCTATTGCCTCCACAGAATCATTCTCTGGAACATAGGCTGATGTTGCCATGGCAATTCCAACTTTTGGCTTTTTTACAGCATTTGCTCGAATGGTTTTCACAGCAACTCCATGACAGCGCATACAGTTTTCCGATATTCTTGCAAGAGCAAGCGCTCTCTTATGAAAAGGTGCATGAGCTCCCTGTAAATGACCATTCATAATAAAACACTGAGGTTCATTAATTGTCATCCAATAAGCTACGCGATCAGAAAATGCCCGAACTACCACTTCCGTATATTCACGAAAATAATCTACAATCTTATTCGTGTACCAGCCTCCCATATCCTGCATCCAAACCGGCAAATCCCAGTGAAAGATCGTAATCATAGGTTCGATATCATTTGCAATCAATTCGTCTATTAATTGGTTGTAAAATGCAATTCCCTTCTCATTTACCATTCCGGGTTTTGGAATAATACGAGACCAGCTTAGAGAAAATCGATAGGACTTCAATCCGATTTCCTTCATCAATGCCACATCTTCTTTCCAATGATGATAGTGATCACAGGAAGTGTGACAATCTTCTCCATTTTTAATCTTTTTGGAGGGCGCCACGTCCCAAATACTTGGTGTTCTTCCATCCTCATCCCAAGCCCCTTCTATCTGTGGTGCCGCAGATGCTGCTCCCCACAAGAAGTTTTCATTAAATACACTTGACATATTCTGCTCCTCTTTCATATTTTGAGTTATTATTTCAACTTTCTATCCTACATAATCGCTCTTCATTACAAGACGCAGGATTCGTTCTACGCTAATTTGTGCTGCCTTTCGATTCAATCGTCCTGTCTTTAAATCATTTAACAATTGCTTCACTGCAGAACCATCCCCAGGCATAATCAAATCATTTCCGTTATTCGCACATTGATAATAATCACCTTTTCCCTTTGTGATGGCACCCCAGTCTGTCATAACCACTCCACTGTATCCCCATTCTTTTCGAAGTACATTCATCAACAATTCATTATGATTTGCAGTATATGTACCGTTTAATTTGTTATAGGATGTCATCAATGACCATGGATTACTCTCACGAATTGCAATTTCAAATCCCTTTAAGTAGATTTCTCTCAAAGTCCGTTCTCCAATATTAGATGACATATACTCTCGTTCTGTTTCCTGATTGTTGGCGCAAAAATGTTTTATTGTCACGCCCACTCCACCTAAGTGCTGCACTCCATCAATAATTGACGCTGCCATATAACCGGACAACAAAGGATCTTCCGATGCATACTCAAAGTTTCTACCGCACAGTGGGTTCTTTTGAATATTTATAGCCGGTGCAAGCCACAATGTAATTCCATATTTTTTCATTTCACGTCCAACAGCATCTCCAACCTTGTAAATCAACTCTCGATTCCAAGTTTGTGTTCTTACCGTAGTAGAGGGAAAAGCCGTCGTAAACTGACAAATCATTCGATCTCTCTTGGGATTTCCTACAGCAATCCATTCCATTTTCGGCAAAAATCCATAACTCCAATTTTCAGGAAGATGAAGATAACTTTTTTCCATTCCTCCTTTAGTAATTAAAGACTGTGGAGTCAGATTTAATCCTGCCGGTCCATCCGCCATGTTAATACTAGGCAATTTATACTTTTTCCAAAGGATATTTGAAGTTCTTCCTACGGTTCCCGGTGTACGAACGTAGCCATAGCTAACGACCGATCCTCCAACCAGCATGGTACACAGCTCTTCATCTGTCAGATTTAAAACGCGGTTCGAAGGTATTACTCCTTCTGATTGATGTTCTGAAATGTGAGAATCAAATACTGAAGTGTCAATCTCTAATAAAGGAAGTTCACGATTCTCAATAAAACTATTCTCAAAAATCTTCTCATCGAACTTCACTTTACATGAGTTCAACGGCTCTACTTTTTTGAGTAAACAAGCTTGCTGAACCACAGCTATCGTGATAGCATTTAAATTATCAGCCGAAGTTCCTTCAAAGAAAACATACTCTCCGGATAGTAAATATTCCCCATGCATATTGGCTTGATAAGTAACCAAATCCTTCAAGGATACTTCAATTTCTAAGATTTCCTCTTCTCCGGGATTCAGTTTCTTGGTTTTTCCATAACCAGCCAATTCTTTCATCACCTGATATATATCTTCAGAAGGCTTGCGAACATATATTTCCACTACATCTTTTCCGGAATAAACTGCACCGGTGTTCTTTACACAAATGCGAAAAACAAGTTTGGTCCCCTTCTGCTTAACATCCAAGTAACAATGCTCAAATGTTGTATACGACATACCATATCCAAAGGCAAACCTTGGCTCTATATGATTTGCGTGAAACCATCGATAACCAACGTAGATACCCTCTTTAAAGTTTGCTTCCTTGGAATTCTCTCCCAAAAATCCATATTCATCAGCTCCAGGAAAATCATAATAATCTTTTGCCCATGTTGCAGTAAGACGACCACTGGGAGATTCATTCCCCAGCAAAATATCTGCTACCGCATTTCCTGCCTCTTCTCCCGGCTGACCAATATACAATAAAGCATCCGGTTTCGTTTCTTCCCTATCCATAAAAGAACAGTCAACACTTCCACCACTGTTAATCAAAACTACAACCTTCTTATAATGCTTCTTCAAAAAAGAAATGGACTCTACTTCCGTACGTGATAAAAAGTAATCTCCCTCTTCCAGTTTTCTGTCGCCACCTTCACCGGCCTGTCTTGCAATAATATAGATTGCGACGTCACATTCCTCTTTCACATGCTTCTCGCAAATTTCATCCCCTACAGGAAAAAAGAAGTGATGCTTATCAATCTCTCGAAACATATCCATCACATTCCACAGATGATATCCGCGAATATGTTCTTCCACATCATCCTTCCACGCCTTACGCTTCCTTTTATATTTCTCGTCAAATTCGTCTATCCAAAGAGAAGATTCTATTTTTACTCCAGCATTTTTTAGTCCCTGCTCTATCGTTACTTTTTGACGTCCCTTTGTTTCTCCGCTTCCAGTTCCGCCAAAAACAGTCATTCTTGCTCCGGTACCAAACAAAGCAACGGTTCTTTCCTGAAGAGGTAGAACTCCATTGTTGTACAGCAGCACAAAACCCTCTTCTGCTACTTGTCTGGATAATAAGCGATTTTCTTTTTCCAGTTGACTTTCTTCATCATTATTCGGTGATACTACAATAAAATCTTTCATCTTCTAGCCTTTCTGCTTCTACACAATCTATGTTCCTTAATCATAAAATACTTGATTTCCCCATATTGATAATGTAAAATCGTCCTTGAAATTGTAATTTATGTTTTATCAAGGTAATACTTATGAATTATAAAGATTTTTGCCAACTATTCTATGCCGCCCACAATATACCAATTGCCTATTTTGACGAGAACAAATGTATATCATTTTGCGGTTATCCGGATTATTTTTCACCAAGCTTTCAGATTTTCGACCAATTATCTGCTTCCAACAAAATAATAACAACCTCCTTAGCCGATGATAATTGCTACTATGGTCTGGTACAGTTGAACGCAGGCAAAGACACTTCTCTTTTGATTGGTCCTGTTATTTCTTCCATGCTTAATGAAGAAACCATTCATAGTTTTATGAGAGCACACAGCATCCCTTCCGACCAAAAAAATAAACTTGCTGATGATTTAAATCGACTGGCCCGAATAAGCTATCACCAATTCACCAACATTCTTTCTATGGCTTTTTTTACAATACACAGAAAAAAGCCTGCATTAGAAGATTTGTACTCCATAGCAAATCCCAATCTGGAAAAAGATATTGCCAAAAAAGTATCCCATTCCTCCTATGAAGCAAGGGAAGAGCAAAATATTCATGGTACCTATGTGCTGGAACAACAAATACTAAGCTACGTAAAATCAGGTAATGTAGCTCAGTTGGAAAACTTTTTATTGCAACATGTAAAAAACCAACCCTTGTCAGAAGGAACTGTTGGTGACTCTCCACTTCGGCAGGCAAAAAATATTTTTCTTGGACAGGTCGCTACCGTTGGAAAGTTTGCAGCAATCCCGGCAGGGTTAGATATAGAATTGACATATCAGCTCATTGACCAATACTCCTTAGAATGCGAACGGTTACAAAATATTTCAGATATTTCTTCTCTTCAATACAATATGATTATCGACTTTACCAAACGCATTTCAGAGAAAATGATTCCATCCGGTTTAAGTAAGGATGTGTATAGCTGTATTCAATTTGTAAACGGACATGTGAATGAAAACATATCTGTTGATGACGTCAGTAACCATATTCATCGAAGTCGCTCCTATACACTAGCCCATTTCAAGGAGGAGCTGGGTTTCAACTTAGGTGAGTACATTACTCACGCAAAAATACAGGAAGCCAAAAGCCTACTTACATTCACCGATAAATCTCTTAGCGAGATCAGCAACTACCTTTGTTTTTCCAGCCAATCTTATTTTCAGAATGTGTTTAAAAAGATAGCTGGTGAAACACCTCTTTCCTATAGAAAAAAGACACAGAAGTAATCAACTTCTGTGTCTTTTGCTTTATGCTTCAGAATTCATTCTTCTCTTTTCCACTTCTTCTTTCATCTGAGGCAGTTTATCTTCCAAATCAAATCCTCTGAAAATAAGATACATAAGAAGATTAATAAAAATGGGGAAGATATTTGCAAATCCATAAATGGAATATCTCATGGATGTAGTTGCAACCTGCAAAGATGCATCATAGGCTCCAAGCACCAAAAATATGGATAAAATAACGGAACCAATTCCGGATCCTACTTTTGAGCCAAATCCAATCGCACCGGATGAGATTGCTACCAGTTTTTTATCATACTTATATTCGTTATAATCCACAGCCATTCCCAAAAGTACACCATACAGGCACATTAAGGGCATCATCATTACGCTTGATACAATTCCGGTTGCAACATACATTACAATATTACTTGGTGCAATACAACGGATAATCATTGCTCCAATCGTTCCAAGTAGGCCAAAATCTATGGCACCTTTTACACCCAGTTTTTCAATAATCGGCTTTGAAATGCCAAAACCGATTACCGTACCCAGCAGACCAAATCCACCAACCAAAGCTACCAGATTATCATTTCCAAAAATCCACTTACAATAGTACGTATTTGCAGAAGCGGTTATAGCATTTGTTACGCTGGTAATAATGTTAAACAATAACACGATGACCCAGTATTTACTTGCAAATAACATCTTTGCTGCTTCCTTAAAGGGGACTTTTTCTTCTTCCTCTTCTTTCTCATACTTTGCAACCTTCATCACAGCTTTATCACCATTTATACTGCATACCAGCAAAGATAATAAGACCACTAAAGCAATCACAACTCCGAATTTAATCCACGCATTTTGCGTACCTCCCAATGCATTTGTAATGGGAATAATCGCTATTGCCATAATGATACCTGCAATATACGAACCAATTGCCCTAAAAATTCCAAGATTGGATCTTTCATCCAGACTTGTTGTCCGAACTACGATGGTAGCCGCATAGGGAGTGGATATTAAGGTATAAAATACTGCAGTCAACAAAATATTTGTAATTGTCACATAGGCAAAGGATGCCACCTGACTAATATCCTTTGGAACAGTAAACAGCAAAATAATTGTAATTGCTGCCGGAATCATCATCCGTTTCATCCATTTGTAGTATTTTTCATTTCCACCTTTGGATTGCTCCACAACATTTCCAAACCAGATATCTGTAACTGCATCAATGACCTTTGCAATTCCCATTGCAATACCTACGCCACCAACAGCCAGCCCCACTTTATCTGTATAAAAATATGTTAACTGACCAACCAGGTTACCGATTAAAGCAAGACCAAACTGTCCCAGCATATCTGCAAAATAGTCATACCCTCTTAAGACTTTTTGCACACCATTTTTATCAACCCCTAGCTCTTTATGTTTTCCCATAATTGCCTCCTTTTTTATTACTATATGATATAAATAGCATCTAAAAGAGGATCAATATTGTAAAATATTATTTCATAGTGTAATTTTATCTTTAATTTTAAAGCTGTTTTTAAAAGACAACGTACAACCTTTTCTCTGCATCCACTTCTTACGAAACTGTATTTTTACTGCTGAAATAAGTAATCAGGAAATATCCTCCATAAATCATAAGAAGTATAACTGCTGAAGTTCCAATGGATTGATGCATTGCTTCTGTTCCAAAGGTTTCCAGTATATAGGTGGCAAATTTCATTCCAACAGCTGAATGGATGATTGCCAATGCCAATGGTGCCAGGAAGAAAATTCCAATCTGACAAAAGATGGATTTGGAGATGTCCCCTTCGTCCACACCAATCTTACGAAGTACGGCATAACGCTCCACACTATCCACGCTTTCTGATAAGCATTTTAAGGAAAGAATGGCTCCACAGGATACCAAAAATACCAATCCAATGTATAATCCAAGGAATGCAAGAATGGCACCTAATCCAACCGCGCCTTCCTCAATATGCTGTTTCGTATCAATATAATAGTAAGATACGCTGTGGCTTGTGGTTTCCAAATCATTCCAAATGGTCTCGTATCTGCTATACTGAAGTTCTTCAATTTTTCCCCGTTCTGCCTTTGATGAAGCATCGTAGTTTCCAATCAAATAATTCATCTGAGGCGCATGTCCTTCCACAACAGAATCCGGTACCACAAATACACCCGTATTAATATGAGAAGCACCAAGGCTTATGAATCCTTCGATACACTGATTATACTTTGGCTTTAAATCGGTACCGTAAATATTGATTATTCGCCCTTTGGCCAACTCACAATTTCGGATATCCATCATGTTCTTAAAATCACAAATGACTACGTATTCTCCCTCGTCTAAAGAGATCTCCTCTTCGTGGTAGAACTTCATCAAACGATTATAGTCACTGACAGTAATGATTTCTTCAAGGGCAGACATATCCAATTGAACGGATACAGCAGCACCTTCATCCTGTTGAAAAACATCTCCAAAGGAATTCTCCCATGTAAATGTTGGATCAGCATAGGTATAGAAATCCAAATACTCAGATAAATCCTCGGTAAGATTGTAACCCTTTTTCTCATACAAATCAGAAAGGCTTGTAAATGTATCTCCGTATTCCTCGCTTTCTGCTTCCTTGGAAAAGTCCAGATTTCCCAAATGCAATTCCAAATCTGCAGGACACATTTCTATCATATTATTATTCATGGAATTTCTTACCGCAAAAGAGGAAGAAATGGCACAAATAGTTAAAAACAACATGAGGCAAATCACTGTCATGGCAAATACCATGGTGTTAATCATGCTACTGATCTGACGGAAGGTAAATACATTGATTCCTTTGTGATATCGATTCTTTAAGGACTGTATTACCTTCAAAGCAATACCGGATACTGACCAGAAAATAAAGAAGGTAGCAGTGGCACCAAGCAAAATACATACGGAAAGCTGTGTCTGTCCCAAAGTCTCATAATTCCATCCCACCGTATAATAGGCATATACCAAGCCGGCTACAGACACGGCAAATACCAAAAGACAAATCCATGGATTTCGATTGGGAATTCTCTCTGTCTTTTTTGCGCTCTGAATTAAATCAATGAGTTTCATTTTCGTTACTGCCACATTATTCAAAATGATAACAGCCACATACATAATCAAAAAGTACAAAACGGTTTTTCGGGCAGCGTCCAGCGAAAAGCTGAAGTGGTAAGCAGACATATCCGCTTCAAACATATCTACCACAACGGCACTCATAAGCTGAGACAAGGCAGTTCCCACCAAAAGTCCTACGACTAAGGAAATGATTCCGATTAACACTGTTTCTACAAACAAAATGACAGATACCTGTCCCTTACTCATTCCAAGGGTCATGTACACGGCAAACTCCCGATGTCTTCTCTTCATCAAAAACCGGCTTGCGTATACGATTAACAACGCTAATATAACTGCTACAAAAACACTGGTAGCAGAAAGTGTGGACTGTAACAGTTCAACAATTTCATACTGACTTTTTTTCAACTGCAACATAGAAGCCTGAGAGCCGATTGCATTGAATACATAGAAAATAGATACACCAATAATTAATGTAAAAAAGTAAATCGCATAATCCTTAATGCTTCTTTTGATATTTCGAAGTGACATTTTAAACAGCATCGCTAACATCACCTCCTAAAAGCGTCATAACATCTATGATTTTATTAAAGAAAGTTTTACGCTTATCCTCACCTTTTACAATCTCATGGAAGATTTTTCCATCTCGAATAAATACCACACGGCTTGCATAGCTTGCAGAAAAGCTGTCATGGGTAACCATCATAATGGTGGCATTTTGTTCCTGGTTCAAATATACAAATCTTTCCAATAATAACTTAGAAGATTTTGAATCCAACGCTCCTGTAGGCTCATCTGCCAAAACAAGCTTTGGATCTGTAATAATGGCTCTGGCAGATGCTACTCTTTGCTTTTGTCCTCCGGACATCTGATAGGGATATTTATTCAATACATCAGAAATACCCAACTGCTCTGCAACCGCTTTTACTCTCTTATCAATTTCCGATACCCCATATTTTTGAATGGAAAGAGCCAATGCAATATTTTCATAAGCAGTTAATGTATCCAAGAGGTTAAAATCCTGGAAAATAAATCCCAGTTTATCTCTGCGAAATTTATTTAATTCTTTTCCCTTTAATGCTGTTACATCTTCACCTTCCAAATAAATGTGACCTGCTGTAACACGATCAATGGTAGAGATGCAATTTAACAATGTGGTTTTTCCGCTTCCGGAAGCACCCATAATAGCAACAAATTCTCCTTTTTCTACCTCAAAGGAAATATCATCAATTGCCTTCGTAAGACTGGATTTGTTTCCGTAATATTTTTCAATTTGATCAACCTTTAATAATTCCATAAAAGTACTCCTTTCAAGTTCCTCATTACATCCCATACTTTACTTTTATTTCTTTGTGTTGTCGTTTTTCTAATCTTACGAAACCTTACAAATTTGTAACCTTACAACTTAATGCTTCATTTTATAGAAATCATTTTTGAAAAAGGTGAGTACAACCTCTGTGTATTTCCCTTCTTTGGATAAGATATGAATTCCGTGACCCAGTTTATCGCAAAGATTTTTTACGATATAAAGTCCCATACCTGTTGATGCCGCACCTTTTCTCCCGTTTTCACCGGTAAAGGTTTTTTCAAATACTCTGGGTAAATCCGACGCCGGAATACCAATTCCATTATCATGAATGTGAAGCAGTACTTTATCCGAAGCCTCTTCTCCCCAAACCGAGAGCTCCAATTTACGATTTGCGTCACAGTATTTCACGCTATTGGCAATAATCTGTCCCATCATAAACTCCAGCCACTTTTCATCCGTTAAAACGGAAATATCCAAATTCTTTGCATCGATGGAGGCACCCATAAGTTGAAAAATCACCCGATTGTTCATAGCCACCTCATGGAATACTTTTTTCAAAGAAATTTCTTTAATCAGATAATCCTTTTGAGCGTTTTCACTGCGGGCGTAGAAAAGGACGTTGTTGATGTTGTCATCCAAAAGTTTCAACTGAGATATCATCTTGGCATCCAAATCCGGATGGTTGTGACACATGAGACGCAGGGACGCGATGGGAATCTTTGCTTCGTGCACCCAGGTTTCAATGTATTCTCGAAACATTTGATTTTGTCTACGATAGTCAGCCACCTGCTCCGCCATGGATTTATCACACTCTGCCAACACTTCCGTCAAAATATCCCCTTCATAAAAGCCCGGAGTGGCGATCATTTCTGACACCAGATACTTTTTATCCAATTCCTCCAAGGAAACCAGAAGGTGATCAAAGAACTTCTTTTTTCGAAAATAATCCCAAAGTAAAGAAAGCATTACTGCCGCCACATATAAAGCTATCACCACAAAAACAGCGGACTCTTCCACACGAAAGGCCCGCAAAAATATTAATATCATGATAAGAATCACCCCGTTGATGATTCCCATACCCATATAATCTTTTACATAATTTCGAAATGTCATTTTAATACATACCCCTGTTTTTTTCTCGTCTCAATACCATCTTCGATTCCTAAATCCGCCAGTTTTCCCCGAAGTCTGGAAATATTTACGGACAAGGCATTGTCGTTTAAAAATTCGTCATTGTCCCAAAGGGTGGTCATAAGCTCATCCCTAGAAACAATTTCCCCCTGTTGCTCCAACAGCAGTTCAAAAATAATCATTTCGTTTTTAGTTAAAATCTGTTCCTTATCTCCCCGGGTCAAACTTCCCTTTGTAAGGCTAACCTCCACATCATGATAATGACGGGTTTGCTCTTTGCGAAGTCCTCGTTTTAACACCGCGGAAATACGCAGCAATAAAATGGTGGGATTGTAAGGCTTCATAATATAATCATCCGCACCAAAACTCATGGACAAAACCTCATCCATTTTTCCCGTACGGCTGGTCAGCATAATCACCGGGGTATCCTTTTCTTTACGGAAATCCTGTAACAATACTTCTCCGTTTGTGCCGGGAAGATTAATATCCAATAAAACCAAATCACTACCGGCATCTGCCATCTGTTTTCCCACATTAGAAAAATCCCTAACCAAAGCCACCTCATAACCGGCATTTTCCAAAAGGATTTTAAGTTCTTCCCTTAATGTCTCATTATCCTCAACCACTAATATTTTCTGCACAATTTCCTCCCATATACATTCAAGTCCATAATTGTTTCCATTGCTAAATCCTCAAACATTTCTATCATACACGAAAAACCTGTGTTTTTTAACCTGTGTTTCTTAAATATTTCACAGAATACATGAATTGCTTCCTTATCCATGGAAGAATTAAAAAAAAGCCTCTGTCACCACAGTAATTGCTCTTTCGAAAGCACTGTCCTGTGAGACAGAGGATCTTCTTTCCTTTTAGTATTTTGACCACACTGTTAGAGACATTTTTTGAAGATTTCCATTACATCGTTTTCATCCAGTTTTACATATGCTCTCGTTGAAAGTCCACTAGTGCGAATGGCTTCTTTGGCCATAAACTCAAATTTGGAATCGTCGATTCCAACCTCAGAAAGTGTGGATGGCATGCCTAGAAGCAAAAAGAACTCCCGCACCTTTTTTATACCTTCTTTGGCAGCCGTCATATCATCGTCCACTTTCACGCCAAAAACCTCTCTTGCAAACCGAGCAAAGCGAGACTTTGTTCCATCACCTAGTACATGTTCCATCCAAACCGGTGTGAGAATGGCCAGTCCTACACCATGGGTCAAATCATAACAGCCACTTACCACATGTTCTATGGGATGCACCGACCAGGCACCACCTTTCCCTACAGTCAAAAGATGGTTTAAGCCAACTGTGGAGGCCCACATCAAATTGGAACGGGCCTCATAGTTTTTAGGATCTTCCATCACAATGGGGCCATATTTCACCACAGTTTTCATTACGCCCTCACTTAAGACATCCGTAATAAATGCCTCATCATTGGGTTGAAAATACTGTTCCATAACATGAGATAAAATATCCACACTTCCAGCTGCAGACTGCTTGGGCGGAAGGGAATACAAATAAGTTGGATCACAAATCGAAAGCTTAGGATATAAAAGGGGCGTATTGATTTCCAGTTTTTCACAGGTTTCTTCATTTGTAATCACAGCCCCACTGTTCATTTCCGAACCGGTAGCGCAAATGGTTAATACCACTGCAATGGGAAGGGCCTCTTTTACTTTTGACCGATCCAACACCAAATCCCAGGGATCACCGGCATAGCAGGCTCCGGCAGCAATGTGCTTGGATGCATCAATAGTGCTTCCTCCTCCCACAGCTAGAATTGCATCGATGTTTTGTTCCTTGCAAATGGCTGTGCCCTTTCGCACTGTTTCAAGTTTTGGATTTGGAGTGATTCCGGAAAGTTCATAAACATCAAACCCATCCAGTTGTTGCATCACCTCATCATAGATACCGTTTTTCTTAATGCTTCCTCCTCCATAAACTAAAAGAATCCGTTTTCCAAAATGTCCCAGTTCCTCTTTCAAGCAGGATATCTTTCCTTTTCCAAAACGAATATCGGTAGGAATTTTAAAATCAAAATTATTCATAAGTGCCCCCTAAATCTTTGCCTTGTATCTGTCGTAACGCAAATCATAAAGACTGATATCCGTCTTTCCTGTAAGAATGAGTTTTGCCAACTGTTCACCAACTGCCGGTGCAATACCAAATCCATGACCATTAAACGCACATGCCACATATAGTCCAGGGATTTCATCTACTTTTCCCAAAGCCGGGACACCATCCGCGGATGCATCCATCCAGCCCGCCCAGGTTCGTACAATTTTTGCTCCTGCCAAATCCGGGAAGTACTTCATAATACCTCTGCAGATACAGGGTGCTGTTTTGGAGCTGTTCGAAACCATTCCATTGTCCTTGTTGTATCGTTCCAATCCGGAGGAACCACCGAAGACAAAAGAACCGTGCTTGGTCTGATGACCGTAAAAATCCGCTTCTGCTGTTCCAAGCATCTGATCAAACATATGAGGCTGTGCTTCAGTAACCAAACACTCCAACAGGGAGTTGGTCATAGGTATATCAATACCAACAGAAGTTAAAATCTCTCTGGAATCCAATCCTGCCGCCACTAAAACGCTGTCACCTTCGTAGACATTGTTTTTGGTAATCACCTGTCGTATTTTTCCACGCATCACCCGAAGCTGTGTAACCTCTTCACCGGAAATAAAACGAACCCCCATACGACGAGCCATCTTGTAATATCCCAAGGTTGTGGTCAAAGGATTGGCATGACCATCTGTGGGACACCAGCTGGCGCAAATTACCTCATCAGATAAATAAGGGTTGATTTGTCGTACCTCATCTCCGTCAATCATTCGCACATCCAGCCCCACACCTCTGGCATTGTCCGCCAGACGAGTCAGGATTTCTCTGTGTTTTTCCGTTTTACCAAGGCGCAGGTTTCCATCTTGATGATATTCACAATCCACTTCCAATTCCTCGGAAAGTGTAGGCCATAAATGTTTGATTCCATACATTACAAGAGGAAGTTCCCTTACGTCTCGTCCGGACTGACGAACACCTCCACCGTTTCTAGAAGAACCGCCGTTTCCAATATGATCGCTGCCTTCCAAAACAATGACATCCTTTTGTCCCTGCTTTGCCAGATAATATGCTACGGCGCATCCGATAATGCCACCACCGATAATAATTACTTCTGCTCTAGTCTTCATAGGCTTCCTCCTTTGTCTCATTTGCAAATACCCTCATTTCAATGGGGCGCATGGGAACTCGACTGGTTGCCGGCTCCAATTCCGCAGGTGAAACGCCCAGTTCTCTGGCCACAATGGATTTCACCAATTTGGAACAGGTCTGTCCCTGGCAAAGCCCCATCCCGGTTCGCAAATATCTTCGGATTTCCGTTAAGGTCCACATGCCATCATGCACTGCCTGACGAATTTCTCCCTTTGTAATTTCTTCGCATCTGCAAATCAACATATCGTCATCTTCCTGTGGAATAAAAGGACCAATATCTCTGGTTCTGTCATTTACTGTATTCATACTGTTTCCTCCTCTTACACTGCCTGAAAGAATCGTGCTTTCATAGCATATTCTTTGGGAACTTTTACGGTCAAAAGATTGGTCTTATCAAAGGCTTTCACATTTCGTACCTGAATTACCTCAGCATCACAAACCGGCTGACCGTCTCTGCCCAATCCTTTTCCCTTGGTTCCCACTTCGGGAAGAGGTAAAAACTCATAAGGAAGGGTGACAGACGCAAATCCATCTCCCAAATCTTCATCTACCAAAAAAATGGCCTGTCCGGAACAGCTTGCTACACACATTCCACAGTTAATACATTCACTGCCATCTACAACAATGGGAAGGGAGGTAATATTCTCTCCAATAGAAATACATTCCTTTTTGCAGGCGTCCTGGCAAGGGTTGCAGGGAATATTTTGTGTACACTCCATAACAGGATGTACCCCCACTCTGTGCGTAACACCGGGGAAACGTTCAATTTCCTCGTCGGAAACAAAACCATGTTTTAATAAATTCAAAGAAATATCGATTCCCTCTTCTGTTTTTTCAATGGCCTTTCCTCTGTTCTTTGGAGCAAACATACCCTGACGAAGTCCATCCAGTGCCTTGTCCAACTCTTTCAAATCTTTTTCCATGGCATCTCCGTCCACGTAGCCTAAATATTCAGAAGCCACAATTCCAGCCATTCTTCCTTCAATCATGGCAGAAGATGCTTCTTCAATTCCGCTGACATCACCGGCAACAAATACTCCCGGGATGGAGGTGCGTCCGTACTCATCACAAATAGGGACCTGACCTCCTCGTCTGGGATTATCCTCCATCTTTGCTCCTGCCATTTTTAATAACTGAGACATAGGAGATAATCCGACTGCCAAACAAATGGTATCCACATCAAAATGCTTTTCCGTTCCCGGAATAAACTGAAAGCTCTCATCCACTTCAGCGATGGTAACTCCAGTCACTTCCTTTTCCCCTTCAGCCTTTACAATAGTATGAGAAAGATAAAAAGGAACGCCGGTACGGGCAACCTTAGCTGCATGAACTCCATATCCACCTACACGTGGCGCTGCATCCACAAGTGCCACCACTTCACATCCGCACTGCATCAACTGGAAAGAGACTACAAGTCCCACATTACCGGAGCCTAGCATCAACACCTTTTTCCCGGGACGTACACCGTGAAGATTCATCATAGTCTGGGCTGCACCTGCACCAATGACACCGGGAAGTGTCCAACCATCAAAGGTCACCATATTCTCTGCCGCACCAGTAGCAATCACTACCGCATCTCCTTTAAAATGGGTAACCTCTTCTCCCAATTTCACTACCACCTCGTGATCCTGATACAACCCAATGACCGTAGCATTTAATACCACTTCCACTCCAACTGCATCCGCCTCGTCCAAAAGTTGCTGACCGATGACAAATCCTCTTACCTTTGCCCGATGTTCTTTGGACCCGAAAAACTTGTGAATCTGTTTGAACAGCTGACCTCCCGGTTTCTCATTCTCATCAAATACAACAACCTTTAACCCTCTTTTTGCCGCTTCAATGGCTGCGGAAAGTCCGGAGGGTCCGGCTCCCACTATAATCAAATCATATCTCTTCATAACAATATCTCCTTCTACTGCTCTTCAAATGGCTTGTCACTGACACCATATTGGGTTTTTACATCCATCCCCGCCTGTAACGGGGTAATGCAGGTTCGCACATTCGGCACACCATCCACCACCATGACGCAGTCCGTACATCTCCCGATAGCACAAAAGATACCTCTTGGTTTATGCTCTTTTTTTGTATAGCGATGAACCATAAGTCCTGCTGCCTTCAACGCTGCCGCAATTGGTTCTCCCTCATATCCTTTCACTTCTTTTCCGTCAAAAAAGAAGGTAACTTCTTCTCCTTTTCCTGCACTCCGAGTATGGGGTGTTCTTCAATTCTTGCCTCTGCCATAACAACGTCTCCTTTCCCTTTTGTCTATGTATTCTCTTGCCTTGGGTATTAAGCCATATCCGGTTTATCCCAGAGTTTTAAAGGCGTTCCCAATCCAAGTTTCTTTGCATTTTCAAAACAATACTTTCCCCAGGCTACATCTTCCACCGGCATACCACCGACAGAAAAAATCACCACCTGGTCCTTCGTGTCTCTGGCTTTCTTTTCCCCATTGATAATGTCTCCCAAGTCCACCATGTCTTCTTTTTCAATAACCCCATCGTGAATCATATCCGTAAATTTTGAACCGATAATGTTATTAATTCCAAAGGAAGGGTAGGGGAATTC
>JAILJP010000100.1 GCA_024694625.1 Lachnospiraceae bacterium
GCTATTTTATCAACAAAAATAAAAATCCAGAAAAGAGTTATTAACTGTTGAAAATAAGCCATTTTTTTATTCACAGAGAAGATGGAAAAGAAAAAATAAAAAGGAGTTATCCACAAAAATGTGGATAAGATTTGAATATATTTTAAAAGATGAAAATAAGTATTTTTGAGGTTATTTTTCTATTTTTACACTTTGAGAGATTTATTATAAACAACTTATCCACATCTTGTGGTGATAATTTTTACTTCGTTGATATGTTGTGGAATTTATGTTTAAAGTATGAAAAAGTGGCCTCAGACCTTATTTTTATTGACTTTAGAGGTTTTTCTGATATAATAAAAAAGCATTCGCGTAATTTTATGCGAAGTAAATTTCGAAATTTATTTCACAGGAAAAGGAGGTGTAGGATTTATGAAGATGACATTTCAGCCCAAGAAGAAATCTCGTTCTAAGGTTCACGGATTCCGTAAGAGAATGAGCACAGCAGGCGGAAGAAAAGTATTAGCTTCTCGTCGTGCAAAAGGAAGAAAGAAATTATCTGCGTAGGCCACATGACCATGTGGTCTTTCTTCTTATTTAAAAGGAAAAGGTTTCGATATGAAGTATTCAAGTTCGCTGAAAAAAAATGACGAATTTCGCAGAGTATATCGTTTTGGTCGTTCGAAAGCCAATCGTAATTTGATACTCTATGTTTGGAAGAATGATTCCAATGAAAATCATTTGGGAATCTCCGTTAGTAAGAAGGTGGGCAATTCTATTGTCCGACATCATATGACGAGACTGATCAGAGAAGCGTATCGACTACATGAAGAGGAGTTTAGCACTGGGCTGGACTTGGTAGTCGTAGTCAGATGTGGAGATAAAAAGACGAAACTTATGGAAGTGGAATCTTCTCTTTTACACCTGGCTAATCTTCAGAGGATTTTGAAATGAAAAAATTATTTCTTGGAATGATAAGATTTTACAGAAAATATATTTCTCATTTGAAAACAACGAAGTGTCCTTATTATCCTACCTGTTCCACTTACGGTTTAATTGCGGTGGAACATCACGGAGCATTCAAGGGCGGAATTCTTACGTTTTGGAGAATTCTTCGTTGCAATCCTTTCTCTCATGGAGGGGTTGATCCGGTACCAAAGTCATTTCATTTAAAAGTTCCTTTTAAAATGTGTGACTTCGAACCTTTATAATTTCATATTTACCAGGAGGAAATACTTGTGACAGAGATGTATTTAACTGCCTATGGCGGTTCAATCTTAGGACCTATCGCAAAAGGTCTTGGATGGATAATGGATAAGATTTATCTTTTGTTTGCCAGTATGGGTATTCAAAGTATTGCCCTTACCATTATCGTTTTTACGGTATTAGTTTATGCTTGTCTTTTCCCTCTTACTTACAAACAGCAGAAGTTTTCTGTTTTGTCCCGTAAGATGAATCCTGAATTAAAGAAGATTCAGGAAAAATACAAGGGAAAGAAAGACCAGGCATCCATGGCAGCTCAGCAGGAAGAAACTCAGGCACTTTATGACAAATACGGTGTTTCTATGACAGGTTCCTGCGTACAGTTATTGATTCAGATGCCAATTTTGTTTGCATTGTATCGAGTATTTTACAATGTTCCGGCTTATATCAGCAGTGTAAAAAATGTATTTACCGATTTGGTTAGCGGTATTCAGGGAATCGATGGATATCAGGATAAGATGCAATCTTTGTATGATGCTGCAAATCTTAGAAATGTCCAGGTTGATTTTTCTGCTACCGATAAGACAACCTTAGGAAACTACATTATCGATGTTGTTTATAAGTTATCTTCATCCGGTTGGGATTCTTTAAAAGAAACTTTCCCTACTTTAAGTGATGTAATCGGTAATGCTTACAGTAACTTAAATGAAATCAATAACTTATTTGTACTTTCCATTTCTGATACTCCTTGGAATCAGATTAAGATGGGATTTGCAGATCATAACTGGGTTCTTTTACTGGCAGGTTTATCTATCCCTGTTATTTCTACAATTACTCAGTATCTTTCAATTTTGCAGATGCCTATGTCAGATTCCAACGATCAGATGACACAGCAGATGAAAACAATGAACTATTTCATGCCTCTTATGACATTTTTCATTGCATTTACATGTCCTGTTGGTTTGGGTCTTTACTGGGCAACCGGTGGATTTATCCGTGCCGGACAGCAGTTTTTCTTAAACCGTCATTTCGAAAAGATTGATTTGAATGATATTATTGAGAAAAACAAAGAAAAAGCTGCAAAGAAAAAAGAACAGCGTGGAATCAGAAGAGAGCAGATTATGGCCAACGCTACTATGAACACAAAGCGTACGATTTCTGATAAGGCATCTTATAAAAATGACAATGCTGATATTTTGGAAAAAGCAGCTGCAAGCCGTTCTACTGCAAAAGCAGGATCCATGGCTGCAAAGGCAAATCTTGTTAAAGATTTCAATGAAGGAAAAAAGAATAATTAATTACGAATAATAGGGGGCACTAAAATGGATGTTAAAGAGTTTAGCGGTAAAACTGTTGATGATGCTTTAACCGCAGCAACAGTTGCACTTGGTGTAACAAGTGATAAATTAGACTATGAAGTAGTTGAAAAAGGTTCTTCTGGAATTCTTGGTATTGGTGCAAAAGATGCAGTTATTAAGGTTTCTTTAAAAGGTGAAAAGGATGAAGCTGAAAAAACTGCTGCAACTACTGCTGTTTCAGAAGAAAAATCTGAGAAAAAGGAATCTTTGGATGATCCTTCCCAGGCAATTGATATTATTTCCGATTTCTTAAAGGATGTATTCTCCAGCATGAACTTGGAAGTTGAAATCATTTGTGAATATGATGAAGAAGACAACACCATTAATGTTGACTTAAAGGGACCTGAAATGGGAATCATCATTGGAAAGCGTGGACAGACATTAGATTCTTTACAGTATTTAACAAATCTTGCTTTGAATCGTAAAGTCGATACTTACACCAGAGTTAAGTTAGATACAGAAGATTATCGTAGACGTCGTAAAGAAACATTGGAAAATCTTGCAAGAAACTGTGCTTATAAAGCAAAGAGAACCAAGCGTTCCGTTTCTTTGGAAGCAATGAATCCTTACGAAAGAAGAATTATTCATTATGCATTACAGGATGATGAATATGTAACAACACATTCTGAAGGTGAAGAACCTTACAGACATGTTGTTATCAATTTGAAAAAATAATTTTTGAAATATGCCTACATTATGTAGGCATATTTTTTTTTGGGACAGTTCTTTCGTCTCCTTTTTTGTGGTAAGTTTGACTGTTTTGTGATATATTGTCTACGACTATAAGCTTAAATAATGGGGATACTATGTTTGAAAATGATACAATAGCAGCTATTTCTACTGCTTTATCTGAAGGTGGAATCGGTATTATTCGATTATCCGGCTCTGAAGCTGTGGAGATTTGCGACAAAGTTTATAAAGGAAAAAACAAATTATCCGAAGTGGATACTCACACCATTCATTATGGTCATATTTATGACAATGATCGTATTTTGGATGAAGTGATGGTTTCTGTTATGAGAGCTCCACGTAGTTATACCAAAGAAGATGTTGTGGAAATCAATTGTCACGGCAGTGTTTTTATTCAAAAAGAAATACTTTCTTTATTGTTTCAAAAAGGTGCCAGACCGGCAGAACCAGGTGAGTTTACAAAAAGAGCTTTTTTAAACGGTCGAATTGATTTGTCTCAGGCAGAATCTGTTATGGATGTAATATCGTCTCAAAATGAATTTGCCGCCAACAACTCCCTTCGTCAGTTAGATGGTTATTTGAAGAAGCAAATGATTGTCCTTCGAGAATCTTTGATTTATGAAATTGCTTATATCGAATCTGCTTTAGACGATCCGGAACATATCTCTTTGGATGGTTATGGCAAGCATTTGGATGATGTGATTTCTCCTATTATGGAAGAAATCCAGAAATTCATTGATTCAGCAAAGGACGGTTCTTATTTAAAAAATGGAATCCGTACGGTTATTGTTGGAAAACCCAATGTTGGTAAGTCTTCCCTTTTAAATGTTTTGGCAAAAAAAGAACGGGCTATTGTTACCGATATTCCTGGAACCACCAGAGATACTTTGGAAGAACAAATTTCCTTTGGTGAGTTTTCTTTGCATGTGGTGGACACTGCAGGTATACGAAAAACCGAAGACCAGGTAGAAAAAATTGGTGTTAAAAAAGCACTTTCTTCTATTGAAGATGCGGATTTGATTTTATATGTTGTGGATTCATCTTCTCACATAGATGAGGAAGATTTTCGCATTATGGAAAAAATCAAAGATGAGAAAGTAATCGTTCTTTTAAATAAATCCGATTTGGAATTAAATATTCAAGAAGATACCATAAAAGAACATCTTCCAAATAAATCTGTGATTTCTATTTCTGCTGCCAACCACAGTGGAGTAGAGGATTTGAAGGAAGAGATTCGAACCATGTTTTTTCATGGAGAAATTTCTTTACATAATGATGTCTATATTACAAATGAAAGACAGAAATATTTATTAGAAGAAGCTTATCGTTCTTTGACTCAGGTAAAGAACAGTATTTTAAATGAAATGCCTGAGGATTTTTATTCCATTGATTTAATGGATGCTTATGAATTTTTAGGAAAAATCATAGGTGAATCCGTAGATGATGATTTGGTGAATGAAATCTTTTCCAAGTTTTGTATGGGAAAGTAGGAAAGGTGTAGATAATAAATGTCAGTAATTGAAGAGACCTATGATGTGGTTGTTGTTGGTGCCGGACATGCAGGATGTGAAGCGGCATTGGCTTGTGCAAGATTAGGATTGGAAACAATTATTTTTACAGTAAGTATGGATTCGGTTGCTTTAATGCCCTGTAATCCAAATATTGGCGGAAGTTCCAAAGGTCATTTGGTAAGAGAATTAGATGCTTTAGGTGGCCAGATGGGAATCAACATTGATAAAACTTTTTTACAGTCTAAAATGTTAAATAAATCCAAGGGACCTGCAGTTCATTCCCTTCGTGCTCAGGCTGATAAATTAATGTATTCTGTTGAAATGAAAAAGACTTTGCAGCAGCAGGAACATCTTACTCTTCGCCAGGCGGAAGTTTCTGAAATCATGGTGGAAGATGGAAAGATTGTTGGTGCAAAAACTTTTTCCGGTGGAACTTACTATTGTAAAGCTGTAGTGTTATGTACCGGAACTTATTTAAAAGCCCGTTGTTTGTACGGAGATGTGATTGAATACACCGGACCAAATGGATTAAAGGCAGCGAACTCACTTTCTCAATCTCTTTTGGATGCTGGAATTGAACTTCGAAGATTTAAAACTGGAACACCTGCCCGTATTGACGGAAGTACCATTGATTATTCAAAAATGGAAGAACAGTTTGGTGATGAAAGAATAGTTCCTTTTTCATTTACCACAGATCCGGAGTCCATTCAAAAAGAACAGGTTTCTTGTTATTTAACTTATACCAACGAAGAAACCCACAAAATCATTCGTGCAAATTTGGATCGTTCTCCTATGTATTCCGGAGTTATAGAAGGAACTGGTCCTAGATACTGTCCTTCTATTGAAGATAAAGTTGTAAAATTTGCAGAGAAAAACAGACATCAGCTTTTTGTTGAGCCGGAAGGTCTTACCACAAACGAAATGTATATTTCAGGAATGTCCTCTTCTATGCCGGAAGATGTTCAGTATGCAATGTATCATACTGTTCCCGGGTTGGAGCATGCAAAAATTGTTCGAAATGCATATGCAATTGAGTATGATTGTATCGATGCCAACCAGCTTTACGCTACTTTGGAATTTAAGAAAATCAAAGGTTTGTTTGCCGGTGGTCAGTTTAACGGAAGTAGTGGATATGAAGAAGCAGCTGCTCAAGGTTTGGTTGCAGGTATCAATGCTGCACTTGAAGTTTTGAATCGTGATCAAATTGTTTTGGATCGTAGCGAAAGTTATATTGGCGTTTTGATTGATGATTTGGTTACAAAGGAAAGTCATGAACCTTATCGAATGATGACTTCTCGTGCTGAGTATCGTTTACTTCTTCGTCAGGACAATGCAGATTTACGACTTTCTAAAATCGGACATGAAGTTGGTTTGATTTCCGATGATCGTTATGATTGGGTTTGTCAAAAACAAAAACTCATCGCAGAAGAAATCAAAAGAGTAAATGAAACTAATATTGGTGCAAATCAAAAGGTTCAGGATTTGTTGTCTTCTTTAGATTCCATTCCCATCCACAATGGGGTGAAGTTATCAGATTTGATTCGCAGACCAGAACTTTCCTATGATTTATTGGAATCCATTGATCCAAACCGTCCTTCTTTACCCGAGGAAGTTCGTGAACAGGTGAACATCAATATTAAATATGAAGGTTATATCACCAGACAGATTAAGCAGGTTGAACATTTCAAAAAAATCGAAAGTAAGAAGATTCCTGCTGAAATTGATTATGATGATGTTCCTTCTCTTCGTATTGAAGCCCGTCAGAAATTAAATAAGCTTCGTCCTTTAAACATGGGACAGGCTTCTAGAATTTCCGGAGTTTCTCCTGCGGATATTTCTGTTTTGTTGGTTTATCTGGAACAGGCAAAATATTTAAATAAAGATGAGACATAGTCTGCTTTATAATATAGTTTAATGAGTTAATATAGCAGTGTGATAAAGTATGAGTAATTATAATTTTGATGCCATTATTGCCTATTGCAATGATAAAGGAATTGAGCTTAAAGAAGAGCAGCTTTCTATGCTTTCTTCTTTTTATGAAATGCTGGTAGAAAAGAATAAGGTCATGAACCTTACTGGAATTACAGAATGGGATGATGTTGTATTACGTCATTACATTGATAGCATTTCTATTTCTGAAATTATGAATTTGAATGATTTTAGGGGTAAGGTATTAGACCTTGGAACCGGAGCAGGTTTTCCTGGTATACCCTTAAAAATAATTTTTCCTAATTTGCAAATTACCTTGTTTGATTCTTTGAATAAAAGAATTCGTTTTTTGCAGGAAGTAATCGATGAATTGAAATTAAAGAATATTGAAACCATTCATGGTAGAGCGGAAGAGTTTGGAAAAAATTCAGATTACCGTGAGCAGTATGACTTGGTCGTTTCCAGGGCAGTTGCAAATATTGCTACCCTTTCTGAGTATTGTCTTCCATTTGTAAAAGTTGGAGGAAGTTTCATCTCCTATAAGACGGATTCTATAGAAGAAGAAATTTCAAATTCCGGAAAGGCTGTTTCTATTCTTGGAGGAAAGATTGAAAGAGTAGAACATTTTACTTTGCCCAACACGGATATGGAACGATCTCTTCTTCAGATTAAAAAGATAAAAACTACCGGAAAAAAATTTCCGAGAAAAGCAGGACTTCCTTCCAAGGAACCTTTGCATTAATTTTTCATCGAATCATTGTGATTCAAAAACTTCTATTTTTTATAAAAAATGAATTTTTTCAGGGGTACTCTTATATACCCCTAAAACATTCAAAATTTTTAATATTTTCTTTTTATTACAGATGTTTTTTAGTAGGGGGATTTATGGTTTTAGAATTTTTGAATTCTTATGAGCAGGAATTACAAACCTTGCTTTTTGAAAAAACAGAAGATTTGGATTTGGTTTCTACAAAGATTTTGGAAACAGAAAAACTTATGAAATTAATCCAATCTGAAAATTCGGAAGTGTTCACTGACTTCACTCCCAGAACGATTTCAGATAAAAATGCTGATAAGATTTCTGAGTTGAATTGTGAATTGGAAAAACTTACAAACCAAAAAGAAAACCTTTCGAATGAAATTGAAGTAATAGAAAAGAAATTAAAAGACCTAAAATCCTCATTGGAAGAAGTCCAATCTTTTGAAGATATTGTTCCTACTTCTGCAAAAAATGTTTCACGTGAAACATCATCTAGTACA
>JAILJP010000047.1 GCA_024694625.1 Lachnospiraceae bacterium
CCGGATGTAATAGTAATTGTTTTATCCATATGCGTTTCCTTTCTTTTTCTGTGAAGAAAGGCATAAAAATAGGTGCCCGATTTAAGCACCTATAACTGAATATGCATATGTAATTAGAGATTCTTTTTGGGTGAGGTACCCTATGAGGTACCCAAGAGGAGTTGACGTTGTAATCCTCCTTTTTACTGGATTTCTTGGGTAGAAAATTTTTTCAAGTCCCATCTTCCGCACGAAAAAGGAATCTCGAAAGAGATTCCTTTTTTTGTGCGGAAGATGGGACTTCCACTAAACGAAAGCAGTATGCAGTCGGGTGGGGCGCGGTCGTCCGGTGGACGACCCTCGCGAAGCGAGGAGCGCCGACCGAGCCGGCAGGCGAGAATCAAGTCCCATCCTCGACCTGCGGCCTTCGTCGGTCGGTTCGGTGGGAAAATTTCCAAAAGATTTAGGGTTTATTGTAAGATGAAAAGGGTTTCCCGGTCTATATAGGTGTAAGGCTTACAAATAAGCATTTGAAGGGAGTAATTATGAAGGACGAAGATATCATAGCGCTATACTTTAAGCGCAACGAACGTGGGATTGATGAGACAGAAAAGAAATATGGAAAGTATCTGGCGTCCATTGCAGGAAATATTTTAAAGTGCGAAGAAGATGTGGAAGAGACTCTGGATGATACTTATTTAAAAGCCTGGAATAAGATTCCACCTACGAACCCCAAGAATTTCCGAATCTTTTTGGGTAAGATTACTAGAAAACTTGCATTTAATCGGTACGAGAAAATGCATGCGCAAAAAAGAGGTGGTGGAGAAATAGATGTTGTTCTTCATGAGTTGGAAGAATGTATTTCCGATTCCAATGACGTGGAAAGGACGATTTTTGGAATGGAATTGTCCCTCATTATTCGCTCTTTTGTAAATGAGCTTCCTACCGTAAGTAATGCCCAGACAATCACGGTGAATAAGGACGTTCCCAATACCAATTTCACGGTTGAAAGTATCGATGTTTCTCCGGTTTCTATAACCGTAAATTATAAAGTAAACGGAAAAGCTAGCCACGGAGAAGATTGTCTTGGTATTCCGGAGTTTATGGGATTTGTTTTAAAAGACGGAACAAAGAAGCCTTACGTGGCCAATGGAGGTTCACAGGGTTACACTGATGAGAGTGAAACAGAGGCAGTATGTGAGAGCGCTTTTGACTCTGTAATTGATATTTCTCAAGTGAAGTCCATCATTCTTAGAACGGATGATGGAGAAAACGCCAAAACCGTTGAAGTGGATGTTCAGTAATTCTTTTTGGAAAGATGAATTCCATTATTGCAAAGATAAGTTTTTTGAATACAAAAGTAAGTAAAACTTCTTAGAAAAGCCCAAATAAACGGACTGGTATTTATAATAGATACCAATCCGTTTATTTTGTTTTGGAGGGCTTTATTATGAATCAAAAATTTATAACCATTGGTGAAATCATGCTTCGGCTGACGCCACCAAATTATGAAAAAATAAGAGTAACCCATAGCTTTGAAGCAAGCTACGGAGGAGCGGAAGCAAATATTGCACTTGCTCTGGCAAATCTAGGCGTGGACAGTAGCTTTTTTACGGTGGTGCCGGATAACAGCATTGGGAAAAGTGCAATCCGGATGTTACGGAGCAACGATGTTCACTGTAGTTCTATTATTTTAAGTACACCAGAGCAGACACCTACCCATCGATTGGGAACTTATTATTTGGAAACGGGATTTGGGATTCGTCCCAGTCAGGTGACCTATGATCGAAAACACAGTGCCTTTTCAGAGTATGATTATTCCGACTACGATTTGAGAAATCTTTTATCTGAATATACCTGGCTCCATATGAGTGGAATTACACCTGCCCTTTCAGAGAATTTAAAAAAACTGACACTGGATAGTTTAAAAATCGCAAAGGAACTGGGACTGATCGTTAGTTTTGACGGAAATTTTCGAAGTACTTTGTGGAGCTGGGAAGAGGCCAGAGATTATTGTACCGAATGTTTGCCTTATGTGGATGTGCTGTTGGGAATTGAACCCTATCACCTGTGGAGAGATGAAACGAACCATTATAAGGGGGATTGGAAGGATGACATATCCCTTCAACCTGCTTATAAAGAGCAAGATGAAATCTTTCAAAAATTCGTTGAAAGATATCCAAATATTAAAGTGATTGGCCGTCATGTACGCTATGCCCACAGTGGCAGCGAAAACAGCTTAAAGGCTTATTTGTGGATGGGTGGAAAAACCTATGAAAGTAAGCTGTTTCGCTTTACCATATTAGACCGTGTTGGTGGCGGGGATGCTTTTGCCAGTGGTCTTATTTATGCTTTGATGAAAGAGTTTTCTCCGGAGGATACCATCAACTTTGCTGTTGCCAGTAGTGCCATCAAACATACCATAAGAGGTGATGCCAATATTACAGATAGCGAGGCTACCATTCGAAATCTGATGAATATGAATTATGATATTCAAAGATAGTAAACTAGATATTTATGGGAAAAAACTTGTAAAAATCCCTACTCCCTATTACTTTGTGTTGTATAATGGAACAAGAATAAACCATAGACCTTGCAAAGCAGTCTTTGGAAGCATAACAAAAAGTTGACACAGGAAAGGGAAAACATGACTGACACAATAACACTTACAATTGGAAAACAAAAAAACATTGCACTGATTGCCCATGACGGAAAAAAGGCTGAGCTTATCCAGTGGTGCAAAGAAAATGCAGAGACATTAAAAAATCATTTTTTATGCGGAACCGGTACAACCGCCCGTATGATTACTGATGCGACAGGGCTTCCTGTTCGTGGATATAATTCCGGCCCTCTTGGTGGAGACCAACAAATTGGTGCCAAAATCGTAGAAGGAAAAGTTGATTTTGTTATTTTCTTCTCAGATCCTTTGACAGCAGCACCCCATGACCCGGATGTAAAAGCTTTGATGCGAATTGCTCAGGTGTATGATATTCCCTTTGCAAACAACAAAGCTACTGCTGATTTTCTAATTCACTCTACCTATATGGATGAAGAGTATGATCATGATGTGTTAAATTTTCAACAAAATATTGCACAGCGTGCTCAGACTCTGTTATAAATGTGATGTAGAAATTTTAGTGAATCGAGTTGTGCATTCACATTTATGATAATGGAGGAATCCCTTGAAGCAGTATCGAATTGTAATTGTAGAAGATGATAAGGACTATGCATCTTATCTGGCTTCCTGTTTAAGCAGGTATGGTGAAGAGAATAACTGTTCTTTTTTTGCCAGAGTGTACAACAAGGCAGAGAGTTTTTTAGATGTTTACAATAAGTCCGCTGATATTATTTTTATGGATATTGAGCTGGGAGAGGGATTTATGAACGGCATGGAGGCTGCCAAGAAGTTTCGAAAAATTGACCCGGTGGCTCTTTTGATTTTTGTTACCAATATGCCTCAGTACGCACCTCAAGGATATGATGTTAACGCTTTAGACTATTTATTGAAGCCCATTGACTATGCCAGCCTTCGGGTAAAACTGGACAAAGCACTCAAGGTCTTAGAGGAACGCCAGGGAATTCCTGTAAAAGTAAAAGACAAAAAGGGTACCAGAATCATTCCATCCAATGAGTTGATGTATATTGAAGTTATGGGCCACGATTTAACCTATCATACTACAGATGGAGATATTACAGCCTATGGTGGATTGAGAGAAAAAGAGGCAGAGCTTTCCGAAGTGAACTTTGCCCGTTGTTCCGCTTCCATCCTAGTAAATCTGTCCTTTGTTAAGGGACTTTATGGGGATGAAATTGAAGTGGGAAATGAAATGTTAAAAATAGGCCGTTCAAAGAAAAAGTCATTTTTAGAACAACTGAATAAGTATCTTGGAAATTAATGGATGTAAATTATGATGTGAAAAATGTAAATTATTCCGTCTAAATTGAAACTCCCTATATTGATTTGATACTATACCTACAACAAGAATGTGATTGGGGTATTACAAAATCAATATAGGGAGTTTTTTATGCGAAAAAGTATAAATATGAACAAGGGTTGGACCTTTTCCATGGAGGGAATGTCTGACATGCATATAGATTTGCCTCATACATGGAACAACGTAGATGGACAGGATGGCGGAGATGATTATCTACGTACAACGGCAAAGTACAGAAAAAGCTTCGAATGTCCTGAAATATCGGAACATGAAGATGTTTATCTTCAGTTTGATGGAGTGAATTCTGAGTGCGTAATTTTTTTGAATCATAAAAAAATATATGCCCATGATGGTGGATATTCGACGTTTCGGGTAGAAATCACAGAGGAGGTAACAAAGGAAACCAATCTTTTGGAAGTATTGGTAACCAATGAAAAAAATAACCGGGTTTATCCACAAAAAGCAGATTTTACTTTTTATGGTGGAATCTATAGGGATGTAACCCTTTTGGTGGTGGATAAAAAGCGGTTTGATTTGGATTATTTTGGCGGGAACGGCGTGGAAATTACAGCCTTACCAAAGGAAAACTACACCAAAGCGGATATAACGGTAAAGACGTATTACACTGATGAAACGTCTCAGGTCAGTTTGCAGATTTCTGATATGGAAGGAAATGGGATTTCCTATTTGAATCCGGTATCGAAAAAAATGAAGATGATTCGAAAAGGCTATAGTAAAGCCAGATATGAGTGCCTTTGCGAAGAGATTTCTTTTGAACTGGATGACATTCATTTGTGGGAAGGAAGAAAGAATCCATACCTTTATACTTGCAGGGCTCTTTTGTACGCAGATGGACAACAAAGTGATGAAGTGGAAATAAGATTTGGAATTCGAGATTTTTCCTATGATGCAAAAAAAGGATTTTTCCTGAATGGAAAATCTTATCCTCTTCGCGGAGTTTCCCGTCATCAGGATAGAAAAGCCATGGGAAATGCCATTACCAATGATATGCACAAAGAAGATATGGATTTGATTTGTGAAATCGGTGCGAACACCATTCGATTGGCACATTATCAGCATAGTCAGTACTTCTATGATTTGTGTGATGAAAAGGGAATGGTTGTATGGGCAGAAATCCCTTATATCTCAGAACATATGAATCAGGGACGGGAAAATACGGTGTCTCAGATGAAGGAGTTGATTACACAAAATTATAATCATCCTTCTATTGTATGCTGGGGTGTTTCCAACGAGATTACCATTTCGACAAAAGACAAAAAGGATATGTTGTCCAATCATTATGAACTAAATGAGTTGTGTCACAGAATGGATCCGAACAGATTTACCACATTGGCATGTTACGCTATGTGCTCGCCTTTCCATCCTGTGGCTCATATAACAGATACCGTCAGCTGGAATCTGTATCTGGGATGGTATGTGCCGGGATTATTCTTAAATGATCTTTGGATGAAGGCGTTTCACTTTTTTTATCCCAAACGTCCTTTGGGATATTCAGAATATGGATGTGAGGGAATGCCAAATCTTCATTCTGAAAGACCGAGACGGGGAGATCATTCTGAAGAATATCAGGCAAAGTATCATGAATACATGCTTCGTTGTTTCGAAAGGAATCCCTATCTTTGGGCAACTCATGTTTGGAACATGTTTGATTTCGCCGCTGATGCAAGAAATCAGGGTGGAGAACCGGGCATGAACCACAAGGGGCTTGTGACCTTTGATCGAAAAACAAAAAAAGACAGCTTCTATTTATACAAAGCCTGGTGGAGTGATGAACCTTTCGTTCATATCGCTTCAAAAAGATTTGTGGATCGAACCAAAAGAAAAATTGTCATAAAGGTATATTCCAACAGAAAGGAAATAGCCCTTTATCAGGATGGGAAGCTTTTAGAGTCGAAACAGGGAAAACATGTTTTTGAATTTAAAGTAACGCTGGAAGACAACAAAAAACATGAATTTACTGCAGTAAGTGGTTCCTTTGAGGATAAGGCAGTATTTCAAAAAGTAGATCGTCCAAACGAAAGCTATTCTCTAAAAGACGCAGGAGATAAAGGAGCGAATTGGACATAAAATGGAGAATTATATGACAGAAAATACAATTAACAGAGCAAAGACCTATCAGCTCATGCTGTTTCCTTTGAATAACGGAGCAACCAATGTGTACTACATCTTAGTGCTTTCCTATATTGCTACATTTGGATCAAATGTTTTAGGTCTTGGTATTTTATTTGCTTCCGTTATGGTAACGGGGATGAGAGTCTTTGATGCAATCACAGATCCCTTGATAGGTGCGTTAATGGATCGAACCAATGGAAAGTTTGGAAAGTTTCGTCCATTTATGATTATCGGAAATTTAATCATGGCTACAAGCATTATTGCTATGTATTTAATTACACCCTTTATACCTGAGACTATGATTTGGGCCAGATACGCTTCTTTTGTAGCGCTATATGCTGTGTGGGTAATTGGATATACATTTCAGACTTCCTGTACCAGAGCAGGACAGACAGTGCTTACATCAGATCCAAACCAAAGACCTTTGTTTACCATATTTAATACCGTAGGCTCTCTTCTTGGTATGGGGGTGATGCAGTTTTTGGCACCAATTATCCGTGCCAATGTGGCTGATTACAGCAGCGTAGCGTTTTACCGGGTGCTGACACCCATTGGAATCTCAGTATCCATCGTACTTACTATTTTAGCTGTAATTGGTATCTGGGAAAAAGATCAACCAAAGTATTTTGGTATTGCCGGAGAAAAGACAGAAAAAATTCAACTGTCTCAGTATTTGGAAATTATTAAAAATAATAGTCCTATGAAACGTTTGATGATTGCCGGAGCGGGATGCAAACTGGCCTTGTCCATTGCGACAAATACAACTGTGCTTTGCATGCTGTATGGCTCCATGATGGGAAATTACGATGGATTGTATTTGCCCATGATGATTATAGGATATGTTTTTTCAGTACCCTTCTTCTTACTTACCGTGAAAACCAGTCAAAAGAAAGGTCAGAAAGCATCTCTGCTTCGCTTCGTGTCGATAGCATTGGCTTGTTACGTAGGAGTTTTCGTATTGTTGCTTCTTTGGAAGCCAGGGGTAGCGGGGCTGAACTTAAGCTTTATGAGGGACGGTCACCTATCCATGAACTTGTATACCGTTTTATTTATTGTTTTATTCGGAATTGGCTACGGCGCATATTATTCTACTGCCGATATGCCCATTCCCATGGTGGCAGATTGTTCCGACTACGAGACTTACCGTTCCGGAAAATACATTCCGGGAATTATGGGAACTTTGTTTTCATTAGTAGACAAATTGGTTTCCTCTCTTTCCGCAACGGTGGTGGGAATCGCAGTCAGTGCCATCGGAATATCATCTCTTCCAACTGCTGATACACCTTATACCGGTGGGATGAATGTAGTTGTTATGATACTGTTTTGCGTTTTGCCTATGGCAGCATGGCTAATCACCATTATTGCTATGAAAGGATATATTTTATCCGGCGAAAAGATGAAAGAAATCCAGGCAGTAAATGCAAAACGAAAACAGGCGATTGCAGAGGGTATGACCTTAGAGCAGGCCATGGAGGAATTTCAATAGGAGGACGAAAGGAGAAAACATGAAAAAATTATTTCAGGACAAAGCAAAGGGGTATTTGTTCACAGTTGCTGCTATGATAGCGGCTGTTGTTACCGGAGTGGTTTATACCATTATTTACTCCAGTACGAAGTACTATTCCAGAGAAGGAATCGCTATCATTATTGTTGGTGTAATCCTCTCAGCAGTGTTACTTGCACTGAAGTTGCAAAGATTTGCACCGACGGTAATGTTAGTTAGTAGTTTCATTTCTTTGCTATTCCATGTTTACTACATTTATTTTTACATTTCTTCTGTAGTAACAGGAATTCAGTTTTCCGGTTTCCCGGTAAGCTTTTTTGTGAATTTCGTATTGTTCGGAATTACCTTGATTTTAAGTATCATTAGTGTATTTTTACCAACAGAAAAATAATGGGAGGAAAACATGAAGGCTAAGCTAGTTAGAAAAATATTAACTGTTGTCAGTTTTTTGACAGCAGGAGTATTGTTCACAACAACGGTCATTACAGAAGCAAACATGAAAAACATTTCCAGTGTGTTTGGTGCAAAGACCTTTAATGTTGTGAATGAGAATCTGGATGAGGAGACAGAGTACTACAAATCCAATTATGATTCTTTACAGGATTTGATTGAAGACGGTCATCAGACCGCTACAGATGTTTTAAAAGAAGGAAGTGTGCTTTTAAAGAATAACAACAATGCACTTCCTTTGGATAAGGGAAGCAAAGTCAGCCTTGTGGGTGTTACTTCTTATGATCCGGTTTATGGCGGAACAGGAAGTGGTACTATTAGTGCTTCCGATGCAGTAGATTTTTCTACTTCATTGGAGAACGCAGGATTGGAAGTGAATCCCACTCTTACAAAGAACTACACTTCAGAGGATTGGGCACAGTACAAACGAGGAAATGACCAGAACTTTGGAGCAACTGTTTTAAAAATTAACGAAGCCCCCTGGGACGTTGTAGATGCTGCTGCAGGAGACAGCTTTGTACAGTACGGCGATGCTGCTATCTTTACTGTAGGCCGTGTCGGTGGTGAAGGTTATGACTTAAACAGTGGAAACAATGACGGTATTGATAACGGTGATGGACTTGGAAATGATTACCTTGGTTTAAATGAAAACGAACTTTCTGTTTTGGAAGGTTTGAAAGAAAAGAAAGCCAATGGAGAAATTTCAAAGATTATTGTACTTATTAACTATGCAGGAATGATGGAAGGAAACTTCCTTCAGGATGATGCCATTGATGCAGCTCTTTGGGTAGGTGCACTTGGTGTTGGTGGAAACGCTGTTGGACAGTTACTTACCGGTGAGGCAACTCCTTCCGGAAGACTTCCTGATACCATGTGGGTAGATAATTCCAGAAACCCTGTAAATGTGAACTACGGTGCATTTATTTATGACAACACAGATGAATTTGATGTACCCGATGATGTAGGAACAGGAATGTATCCTGAAGCTACTATGGCTTCTTACGTGGTATATCAGGAAGGTATGTACTTAGGTTACAGATATACAGAGACCAGATATGAAGATTTGGTGCTGGGCACAGAAAATGTGGGAGATTACTCTTATAATGATGTGGTTGCATATCCTTTCGGCTATGGTTTGTCTTATGCAAACTTCGATCTCTCAAACTACAACGTAGAAAAGACCGGCGACAGAGAATATACAGTAACTGTGGATGTAACCAATACATCTGATCAGTATTCAGGAAAGTATTCTTTGCCTGTATATGTATCTAAGCCTTATGGCGATTATGCAAAGGAAAACAACTTACAGGTGCCTTCAGTAGAACTTGTAAACTTTGAAAAAACAAAAGAATTGGCTCCTGGTGAGACACAGACTCTTACGGTAACTTTAGATGAGAAGTACTTTGCTTCCTACGATTCTAACAATGCAAAGAGCTATGTATTGATGGACGGCGACTACTATGTGGCTGTTGGTGGAAGCGCTCATGATGCAGTAAATAATGTATTGGCTGCAAAAGAAGCAAATGGAATTGCCATCCAGAGAGATAAAATGGTTGGAGAAGGAAACAGCGCACTTGCAACAGCTTTTGCACTTGACTTCGACAAAGATAAATATGCATACTCTGATGCAGTTTCTATGTTGGATGGAGAATCCAATGCACAGGTAACAAACTTGTTTGATTTTGCTGATATTAACAAATACGAAGGCCGTGGAGACAACTCTGTAGAATACTATAGCAGAGATAACTGGTCAGCAGTTTCATTGGATATTGCCAATGGTCATGCTGTGGTAAAGATGACAGAGCAGATGGCAAAAGATATGTATGCGCAGGTACCGGATCAGACCGGTCAGTACAACAACACTGCAGGTGTACCGGAGCAGTATCAGCAGCCCATTCCTGAGGACGACGGAGAGTATCCTACCTATGGAAAAGATGCAGATATTAATCTTGTAGACATGCGTTATGACGAAGATGGAAACGAAATCAGCTACTTTGATCCCAAGTGGGATGAATTCTTAGACCAGCTTACATGGGAAGAAACCACAAATCTTTTAGGAAACGGATTCCATGTAACAGAACCTGTAGAAAGTGTTGCAAAACCTGGAACCAAGGATGAAAACGGACCCAACGGTTTTGGTGGATGGGCATTCACAAACGGATACTATACGGGAACAGGTTTGGCTTATCGCTATGAAAAGATTGCCGGACATGTAAATGAAGATGGAACCTATACGGAAGATGCTGATCCTACAGGATATGCAACTATGACAGGATTCCCTGCAAACGGAATTGTTGCAGCAACTTTCAACAAAGAATTAGCAAACAAAGCCGGTGAAATTATTGGTGAAGACGGACTTTGGGCAGGATGTAGCGGATTATACGGACTTGGAATGAATATCCATCGTTCTCCTTACCTTGGACGTACCTGCGAGTACTACAGTGAATGTGGTATGCTTACCGGTATTATCGGTGCCGCTGAAACAAAAGGTATTGAATCAAAGGGTGTACATGTATACAACAAGCATTGTGCATTAAACGACCAGGAATTTACCCGTCATGGTATTTGTAACTGGATTAATGAGCAGGCATTAAGAGAAATCTACTTAAGAGGATTTGAACTTCCTATTACGGAAGGTGGAGCATTCAACACCATGGCTTCATTTGCAAGATTTGGTGTATACTCCGGAGCTGCCTGTGGAGCTTTGGCAGAAGACTTCTTACGTGGTGAGTGTGGAATGAAGGGTATTATCGTAACAGATGCTTACGGTGATATGAACGGAAGCCAGAATATCGAGCCTTACTTTGAAATGGTATATGGTATTTACTATGGCGGAAGTGATATTCCCGATGGTTCTCAGCCTCAGGCAGAAGAGCATTTCGAAAAGTATAAAAAGAACTACAGCCAGATGGCATGGCAGATGAGAAAAGCAGCTAAGCGTGTATTGTATCAGACTGCTTGGTCAAATGCGGTAAACGGAATGGATTCAGAATCTGAAATTGAAAAGATTGTTCCTGAATGGCAGAAGGCATTGTTCTTGGCAGACAAGATTGTATATGTTTTATTTGCACTTTGTGCACTTTGGACATGTGTTGCTGTTGTAAAGGAAGAAAAAGAAAGATTTTCTAGAAGATAATCACTTTGGGGAGTAATGTTTCGGCATTACTCCCTTTTTGTATGATACAATATACAAAAAATCGGATGGGATAGTATATGGATTTATTATTTAACGGACAGTATGATTTGCTGGGATATTTTGTGGAAATCATTCTGGCAGAATTATTATTTTTACATCAATGCGAAAAGAGAAGTCACTTCCTTTTGACTTTTGGTTGCTCAACTTTTGCGGGGGCAGTTATCTCTCTTTTATTGGGAATTCCATGGGGGATGAATTCCACGCTAATTAAATTTGTGCTTTTGCTTTTTGTAATACTAATGAGCGTGGTGGTAATGAGAATCTCATTTCTTGGTGGGCCACAGTTTATAATTTCTTCTAGTATTGCCGGCGTTGCTACCCAGCATATTGCCTACAAGACCAGAAACTTACTGGAGGTTTTGCTGTTTCATAAAAGTGATTCGGTTCGGCTGGTTGAATTTTTGATTATGGAAGTGGCAGTTATTATAGTAGTTTTTGCACTGGTTTACATTTTGTTTGCAAAGAACTATAAATCGGCTTCCACGGATTTTCGAAGCAATATTATTTCCATTGTCATTGTATTAACTTGTATTGGTGTAAATCGTTTGGTGGCAGATCACCCTTTGGATAATTATTACTATGAAACGGCTACGGACATCTATGCCATTATTTGCTGCTTTTTCTCCTTGGCGGCTCAGTTTTATATTTATAAGTGGTACAAAGAACAGACGGATGCAATTATTATTAAAAACCTTTTGGCCGCCTCTGAAAAACAATACGAGCAGTGGAAGTCCATGGAAGAGTTTACAAGTATAAAAATCCATGATTTAAAGCATTTGTTGGATCGTATTGAACGACTTTCCGGAGAAGAAAATATAAGTATTCCAAACTTGGATTCCATTCGAAAGACCATAGACGGATTTAAGCCCAATGTAAAAACCGGTAATGAAGTGATTGACATTTTACTGCGAAACATGGTAGTACTTTGTCTGCAACAGGATATTCGATTCAATGTAGTAAGCTTTACCGATATGTTGGGAAATTTTGACAGCATGTCGCTTTACTTTTTGATTGCCAATGCCATCGACAATGCCAGAGAAGCAGTGGAAAAGGTGGAAGAAAAGGATAAGCGCATTATTGATATCAGTATCAAACAGTTTGGAAGTTCTGTTGTGATTCACTTGTGGAATTATTTTGATGGAACAGTAAAGTTCAAGGACAATCTTCCGGTAAGTCTAAAAGCTCAAGAAGGTCATGGCTATGGATTAAAGAGTATCAAAACCATTGTGGATACTTTTGAAGGTGCCATGAGCACAGAGGTTGATGGAGATTGTTTCCATTTAAATATTATATTGCCCATTCATAATGTAAAGAAAGAAACAAAAAATGACGAGACAGGAATTTGCCCGTAAAGCAAAGAATTTAAAAAAGAATCGAAGTACAAAAGCGATAGGCGTAAATATGATATTGGCCGCCCTAAGTCTTTTTGTAAATGGATTTGGAGTATATCTTACCATAGCTGCAAATATTGGAGCCGGACCATGGGATGTATTAAACCTTGGAATCTCAAAACAGTTTGGGATTTTATACGGTACTGCATCTGTAATCGTATCCTATAGTATTCTTGGGTTGGATATCGGATTAAAAGAACCCATAGGAATTGCTATGTTTATTGATGCAGTAGTCGTTGGAAAATCAGTGGACTTTTTCAATATGCTTCATGTAGTAACGCCCGGCAAATCTACTTTTCAAGGGATTTTGATTATGATAGCAGGGCTGATTATTATGGCTTTTACTCAATATACTTATATGAGCGCATCTTTGGGCTGTGGCCCCAGAGATACACTTTTGGTAGCCCTGACCAAAAGGATGAAACGCATTCCCATAGGAGCCGTCAGTATCGGTCTTTTAGGAACCGCTACTTTGATTGGCTGGCTTTTGGGAGGCCCTGTTGGAATCGGCACACTGATTTGTGCCTTTGCTACCGGTCCCATTATGCAGATGGTGTTTAAAGCGGTACGTTTTGACGCCACAAAGATTCATCACCAGCACTTGGTTGAGTCACTAGGGACGGTTCTTTCGTCTTCATGTAAGAATTAAAGGTGTTTTATCCTTTTTGTGTCCGGACAACAATCTACAGTTTGAAGCAAGTGTGTGCCAAGGACAAAGACTTGTTGTTTATTTATGGCGCTTTTCAAAACTCAAGGTGAGCCGGCTTAAGTCACCGCTTGCTAAGAAAAAAGACGAAGCACGTTTTTAGATGTCGGTACCACACACAATCTCAGTCCATTTCGGTTATGTGTTCTCGGTGCCGTCCATGGCACCTCGTACCGACATCTATAAAAAACATGCTTCTTTTTTTCTAAGCTCGCTATAAAGCGCTCGGCTCACCTTGAGTTATGAGAAAGCGCCTATTTTAATCTATTCAAGTCTTTGTCCAGCACACACCTTGCGGTAGAATTGTAAATTCTTGTACGAACACAAAAGAATAAAAGATGCGAGTATATATTGCAGAAATAGAGCGCAAGGTGTAAAATGAATTTTGCGAAATATAATTACGCGCAATTTAAAACAGGCTTGAAAAGATTCGTATGAAACGTAAAGACAATGTATTTGTATGAGGTGTAGTTCATGGAAAAAGAATTTGATATTCAGGAGTATATGACAAAAGGGGTAGAGCGTGTGGTAAAGGATGCACTTCGCGCTACTCTAAAGGATCCTGCGGAAAGTGTTTTCATGGCAAAGTTTGCTATGGCCACCAAAAAGGCTGCAGAGGTTCGCAAGGAATATGAGGCTCAAGGGTTGAATGTGCCTCCTTTTTTGATTGCGTCCATTACCAGCAGCTGCAATTTACACTGCGCTGGTTGTTATTCCAGACAAAATGATGCCACAAAGGATTGTGAACCAAAGAATCAGCTTACCGGCGAGCAGTGGGAAGCATTGTTTGAAGAGGCGGAAGATTTGGGAATCAGTTTCATCCTTTTAGCCGGAGGAGAACCTCTTTTAAGAAAAGATGTAATTAAAGTGGCAGCAGAAAAGAAAAATATTCTCTTCCCTATTTTTACCAATGGTGTATTCATCAGTGATGAGTACTTTGATATGTTTGATAAGAACCGAAATCTTGTCCCCTTAATGAGTATTGAAGGGGAAAAGGAATCCACCAACCGTCGCCGTGGAGAGGGAATCTATGAAAAATTGATTTCCAATATGGAAAAGTTCCATGAGAAAAATCTGATTTTTGGAAGCTCTGTGACGGTTACAACAGAAAACATGGATGACGTATTATCCGATCAGTTTATTCAAATGATGGGTGGCTATGGATGCAAAGCGATTATTTTTGTTGAGTATGTTCCGGTTACAGACGAAAGTAAGGAACTTGCTTTGGATGAGACGCAGGAACAGCAGCTTCGGGACCGTATTGATGAGCTTCGGGAAAAGTATGAAAACATGGTCTTTATTTCCTTCCCGGGAGACGAAAAATCATCTGGTGGTTGTGTAGCCGCAGGAAGAGGTTTCTTCCATATTAATTCCCAGGGAGGCGCAGAGCCTTGTCCTTTTTCCCCTTACTCTGATACCAGCGTGTTGGATAAGGGGTTAAAAGGTGCCATTCAATCCAAATTGTTCCGTGAACTTCAGTCAGGAGACATATTAAAAGATGATCATGTAGGTGGCTGCGTCCTATTTGAAAAAAGGGAACAGGTAGAAGCAATCCTTCGTTAAAACTTATACAGTTACTTGTGTTTTGACTATATCAATTTACCACATTTTGTGTTATAGTGTGGAATTGGTGAGTGGATGAAAAAGGGAAATCAATATATGTTTTTCGAGGAGGAGAAATAAAAACATGAAGAAAATTGCAAAAAATTATTTCGCAAAAATAATGCTTGCATTTGCATTTGTTCTTGCCGTTTCTTTTGCACACGGTAAAGATGTTAATGCAGCGACAGTATCCGTTTCACAGGTATCTGCATCTGATACGAGTGCCAAAATTCAATGGAATACAGTATCCGGAGCTGCTGGATATAAAATTACACTTTATAATAGCAGTAAAACTGTAGCTGTTAAGACGGAAACAGAAAGTGCGTCATATACTTATGAGTATTTCAGCGGATTAACAAGTGGAACTTCCTATATTGCTAAGGTAGAAGCTTATTCTACAAAGGTTAATTACAGCACTTATACCGGCCTTCTGGGTAGCGCAGAAATCGAAGTTGTTACCGCACCCAGTCTTTCATCAGGTACTAATTATAATGTAAGTAGTATTGCAAGTGGAAAAACAACTTTATCATATTCTGCAGTATCAGGCGCAAACAGATATAGAGCAGAGTATTATTCAACAAGTGATACCAGTAATAAGTTGTCAGCATACTCAGATTCGGATTCTTTAACAGTGTCAGACTTAACAACAAATCAAGAGTATAGCTGTAGAGTTTATGCTCAACGAGTATCTTCTACAGGTTTCGTAGCAGAGTCATCTTACTCAATGTCTTTAAATACAGACAAAGTAACTAACTCCTATATCTGCGGATTGCCTTCTTTGCAGGGTAGTCTGGATTATACCTTCTATTCTGCGTCAAAGAAGATTAATCTTGGAATGACAGAAAACACTGTAACAGCCAATGGCTATGAGTTTAAACTTTATGATGGAAATAAGAAAATTAAGAGCTTTTCTGAATCTTCTCGATATGGAAAAACTTTTAGTTCAAAGTATGCTTCCAAAAACAAGGTGTATAAGGCTGTAGTTCGTGCATATACATATGACTCAACAGGAAAGAAATACTATACTAAAGCAAAAACATTTTATTGTTCTAAGAACTGTGATGTAACAAAGGTTACAAGCAAGAGTAAAAAAATCACTGCTAAGTGGACAAAGATTTCCGGTGCAGACAGATATGTTGTTTATGCAGTAAAAGGAAATAAAAACGGCTCTTATAAAAAGGTTGCTACTGTAAAAGGTTCTAAGTCTTCTGTAACATTTAGTAAGTTAGGAAAAAGCAAATTGACAAAGGGTAAGACATACTATATATATGTTATGGCTCAGAAAAAAGTAAATGGAAAATATGTCAATGTGTCTGATGATTATTACTGCTATAAGGTAAAAGTAAAATAGACAGATATGTATGAATAATAGCAATGTCCCCCAAGGTAAGTGACTTTGGGGGATTTGTATAATTTTATATTGAGGAGTAAAAGAGGAGACGGAACATGAAAAGAATTGTTAGTTTATTAATGGCGCTTTCTTTAACAGTATCTGCATTTGCAGTTTTCCCGAAAACTGTAGAAGCAAAAACGGTTACTTATAATATTTCAGAGGTTACAGATTTAGGCACAGGTGCGAAAGCAACTGAGGTTTGGACAAATAAACATCATAAAGAAGCTTATTTTTCTTTTAACTTAAAGAAAAACGGATATGCAAGCTTTTCTGTAACAAAACCGGTTGTAGATGGTTTGAAACATGAAGAGCGAGTTGCTGTTTTGGATAAAAACGGTAAGGAAGTTTGGGTTGGCGATACAAAAGCAATTGAAGATTGGAACGCTACCAGCGCTTCTTTTAAAGTAGGTTTGAAAAAAGGTTCTTACTATTTATGCATTCAGCCTCAGAGTTTGACTGTAATGTCATGGCAGTCAGCTCAAACTGACGTATCTTTGGCGACAAAGGCAGATGCTAATTTTGAAACAGAATCTAATAATACCAAAAAAACAGCCAACACTTTAAAGGTCGGAAAGGCTATGAAGGCTAGCTATAGTGAAGAATATGACGTAGAAGACATTAGAAGTGAAAAAGTATATGATGATTGGTTTAAGGTAAAGGTAAAAAAAGGTACCACCTACAAAGTAACTTTGAAAAACAATAAGAAGTTAAAGGCAGATGGTCGTACAACACTTTGCCACGTTTATTACAACAATAAAATTGTTGACAGAACCACTCTTATGAAAAAAGGAAGCTATACCTTTAAGGCTTCTAAAAACGGATATTACTACATTCGTGTTTGGAATAACAGCCAGCATAAGTCTGTTGACTATCAGATTAAAGTAGCAAAGAAGAAAAAATAAGGGACGGGTCTTTCGTCTTTTAAAAAAAGCGGATGAGAAGAGATTATCTCTACTCATCCGTTTTTTTTGCTTTGTAGTCAATGGAATCAAGAATATAAGGGGAAGTGAAATGGATTATGATGTCTCATTTGAAAAAATATGGTATGATAATTTCGTTATGTATAGTATATTTGTAGATTTTGAAATGCAGCCGGTGTCTACAGAGTCTTTTCCGGAAGAGTACAAGATTTGTCACACGGAAATTATTGAAGTGGGTGCGGTTGTCTTAAATGATAAAAATAAGGAAATTTCTTCCTTCAAACGTTATGTCCGTCCGAGATATTCCGATTACATTGATGACCACATCAAAGATTTGACCGGTATAACCATAAAGAGATTAAAAGGGGCTCCTTATTTTGAAAAGGTCTTCGAAGAATTTCGTGAGTGGTGCAATCATTATCGGGATTACACGATTTATGCCTGGAGCAACAACGACAAGGTCCAGCTGAAAAAAGAGATGGAATTGAAAAAGATGGAAAAAGGCCAGGATGAGGACTATATGCTCACCAATTGGGTGGATTTCCAAAAAGAGTATGGGAAACTGGTGGGAGCACATTATTCCTTATCTTTGGAAAAGGCGCTTTATATGGTGGGAGAACTTTTTGATGGAAAGGCCCATGATGCCTTGTACGACGCCAGAAATACTGCGACGTTGTTTGCAAAATCCAGAGACAAAGAAAACTTTTTAAAAGAAGTGAAACGGATCAAAGAGATGGCAGGCAACGAAGAACCTACTACTTATGCCATAGGCTCCAGTATTGATTTTGACACCTTAAAAGAAAAAATAAAATAATTTATAAATAAAAAAAGGGTTTCTGTTACTTCCTACGGAATAAAGTAATTAGAGACCCTTGTTTTTTGTTTTATAGGGAGGAAATATGACAATACGTGAATCCATTGAAAAGATGCAGGCGGAAACCTTAAGTCCCTATGCTACTTTGGATCAGAATTCCAAAGGCAGAGAGCGGACGGAAGAAGAGTGTGATATTCGACCGGTGTTTCAAAGAGACCGAGATCGTATCCTTCATTCCAAATCTTTTCGTCGACTAAAGAATAAGACACAAGTCTTTTTAGATCCCATGGGGGATCATTACAGAACCCGTATGTCTCATACCTTAGAGGTGTCACAAAATGCCCGGACCATTGGGAAAGCCCTTCGTATGAACGAAGATTTGGTGGAAGCCATTGCCTTGGGCCATGATTTAGGTCATACCCCTTTTGGTCACTGCGGAGAGCGGGTGTTGGATAAATTATGCTCCGATGGGTTTGTTCACTCGGAACAAAGTGTACGTATTGTTGAAAAATTAGAACTGGATGGAAAAGGCTTAAATCTTACCTGGGAAGTTCGGGATGGTATCAGAAATCACCAAACAAGTACCATGCCCGCTACACCGGAGGGACAGATTGTACGTCTTTCCGACAAGATTGCCTACATAAATTCCGACATTGATGATGCTATCCGTGCAAAGATTATGGCGGAAGAGGATATTCCAAAGGAGATTCGAAAAACCCTTGGAATGAATGTAAAGAGCCGCTTGGACCGTTTGGTTCATGATGTGATTATTTCCAGCAAGGATTCCCCGGTGATTCAGATGTCAAAAGAGATATCCGAGGCGATGTTGGAACTTCGCAAATGGTTGTTTGCCAATGTTTATACCAATCCTGTTGCAAAGGGAGAAGAGAAAAAGGCCGGACGAATGATTGAAGAGTTGTATCGTTACTATGAAAGTCATTCCAATGAGATGCCGGATTTCTACATCTCTATGATTCAGGACGAAGGAGAAAAAACAGACCGTGTGGTTTGTGACTATATTTCGGGTATGACAGATGCCTATGCCTGCAAAAAATTCAACGAGATTTTTATCCCTACATCATGGGAGGAGTGCTAATCTATGCCAATGTATTCGGAGGATATCATCAACGAAATCAGCTCCAAGATTGATATCTTAGATGTGATATCCCCTTATGTAAGTTTAAAAAAGAAGGGCAATACCTATTTTGGTCTTTGTCCTTTTCATAGTGAAAAGACAGGATCCTTTTCCGTCAGTCCCTCCAAGCAGATGTTTTATTGCTTTGGTTGTGGAAAGGGCGGAAATGCCTATACCTTTTTGATGCAACACGAAAACATGACCTTCCCCGAGGCCATTGAGGCTTTGGCGGAAAAAGCCGGTGTGGAGCTTCCAAAGGCGGAGATGACCAACGAGCAGCGGGCATTTCAAAATAAAAAAGCCCAGCTTTTTGAAATTCAAAAAGAGGCAGCCAAATACTTTTATCTGCTCATGCGGGATGAAAGAGGAAAGGTAGCGCTGAATTATTTTAAAAGCAGAGAACTTTCCGAAGAAACCATGCAAAAGTTTGGTTTGGGATACGCCGATAAGCGAAGCGATGATTTGTATCACTACCTAAAGTCCAAAGGTTACTCCGATGAGGTGCTAAAGGACAGCGGTGTGATTACCATAGACGAACGACGGGGCGGCCATGACAAGTTTTGGAACCGTGCCATGTTTCCCATTATGGACCAACAAAAGCGTGTGGTTGCCTTTGGCGGACGTGTCATGGGAGAGGGAGAACCAAAGTATTTGAATTCTCCGGAGACACCGATTTTTGATAAGTCTCGTACCTTATACGGACTTCATTTGGCCCGTTCCACCAAGCGAAATGCCTTTATCCTTTGCGAAGGTTATATGGATGTAATTGCATTGCATCAGGCAGGATTTGACAATGCGGTGGCTTCTTTGGGAACTGCATTTACCCCGGGACATGCGGCGTTGATCAAGCGATTTGTAAATGAGGTTTATCTCAGCTTTGACAGTGATGGCGCCGGTACGAAGGCAAAGCTTCGTGCAATCCCGATTTTAAAGGCAGCAGGTGTGACCTGCAAAATCATTAACATGGAACCCTATAAGGATCCGGATGAGTTTATAAAAGCCCTTGGGCCGCAAGCCTATGAAGAGCGTATCAAAAACGCAGAAAACAGCTTTTTATTTACCATTCGAATCTTGGAAAGGGATTACAATATGTCGGACCCTACATCCAAAACCGCTTTCTTTAAAGAGGTGGCGGGAAGGATTGTGTTGTTCCCGGAGGAGTTGGAACGCAGCAATTATATTGAGGCGGTGGCTTCGAAGTACGGCATTCGACAGGATGAGCTTCGTCAGCTGGTAATTTCCATTGCAGCCAAAGAGGCACTTCAGCCCAAGAGCCGTGATGAGGGAGAAAGCTTTGACCAGGGAGTACAGATTCGTAAGAAGCCAATGAAAGACAAGGCTTCCGAAGAGGCACAAAAGTTGCTTTTGACCTGGATTTCCGAGGAACCCTTCCTATTAAAGGGAGTGAGTACCTACATCAAGGCAGAGGATTTCGCAGAAGGTATTTTGCGAATTACCGCCACTCACCTTTTTGACCAAATTCAAAAAGATGCGTTGGCTCCATCTACCATCATCAACTTATTCGAAGATGAAGAGGAACAACAGGAGGTGGCTTCCATTTTCCACGCAACGGTAGGAGAGTTGGAAAGCCCGGCGGAAAAAGCCAAAGCCCTTAGAGAAGTTGTGATTCGGGTAAAGCGAGATGCTTTCAAAAGAGAGAGGGAACAAATGGCGGAATCCGATCCAAATATTGTGTTGAAAACCATGGAAGAAAAGAAAATTCAAAAAGAATTGGAAAACATCGATTTTTATGCAATCAGTTAATAGAAAGTAGGATGAAAAATGGCAGAAAAGAAAACGAAAAAAACAGAAGAAGTTGTAGAAAAAGAAACAACAAAGAAAAAAACAACCAAGAAAAAAGCAGATGATGCTGCTGCAGAAAGCCAGACTGCGATTTTCGAGAAAGCATTGCAGGATTTGTTAAAGCTTGCAAGCGAAAAGAACAATCTTCTTGAAGAAATGGATATTCAGGAAGCTACAAAAGAATTGAAACTGTCCAAAGAGCAGTACAACAAAATCCTTGTGTTCTTGCGTCGTAACAAAGTAGATGTTCTTATGCTTACCGAAGATGACGACGATATCGATTTGGCAATCGAAGACGAGGAAGAAGTAGAGGTTGAAAAGCTTGACCTTACTGTCCCCGACGGAATCAGCATTGAAGATCCCGTTCGTATGTACTTAAAAGAAATCGGAAAGGTTCCCCTTCTTACTGCTGATGAAGAAATTGAATTGGCAAAAGCTATGGCAGAAGGTGATCAGGAAGCAAAGAAGAAATTGGCAGAAGCAAACCTTCGTCTGGTAGTTTCCATTGCGAAGCGTTATGTTGGCCGTGGTATGCTTTTCTTGGATTTGATCCAGGAAGGAAACTTAGGTTTGATTAAGGCCGTTGAAAAGTTTGATTACACCAAGGGATACAAGTTCTCTACTTATGCAACATGGTGGATTCGTCAGGCTATCACCCGTGCAATTGCAGATCAGGCCCGTACCATCCGTATTCCTGTTCATATGGTTGAAACCATCAACAAATTGATTCGTGTTTCACGTCAGTTGTTGCAGGAGTTAGGCCGTGAACCTACCCCTGAAGAAATCGCACAGGCTATGGATATTCCTGTTGAGCGTGTACGTGAAATCTTAAAGATTTCCCAGGAGCCCGTTTCTTTGGAGACTCCAATCGGTGAAGAGGAAGATTCTCACTTGGGAGACTTTATACAGGACGACAATGTACCGGTACCTGCAGATGCAGCTACCTTTACTCTTTTGAAAGAGCAGTTAAATGAAGTATTGGAAACCTTAACAGAACGTGAACAAAAGGTTTTGATTTTACGTTTTGGTTTGGAAGACGGAAGAAGCCGTACTTTGGAAGAAGTAGGTAAAGAATTCAACGTTACCCGTGAACGTATTCGTCAGATTGAAGCAAAGGCACTGCGTAAACTTCGTCATCCCAGCCGAAGCAGAAAATTAAAGGACTACTTAGAGCAGTAAGATGGTGACATTATCAAAAAGAATGCAAGCATTGGCGGACCAGGTGTCCGCCGGCACTGTTTTTGCGGATATAGGTACAGATCACGGATTTTTGCCCATTTATTTGGTAGAGCAAAAAAAGGTTGAAAGAGCCATAGCCATGGATGTTCGCCCAGGCCCTCTTTCCAGAGCGAAAGAACATGTGAAAGAGGCTGGATTAGAAGCAAAGATTGAACTGCGTCTGTCGGATGGTTTGGAAAAACTTTCTATTGGAGAGGCGCAGACTATTCTCATTTCCGGTATGGGTGGCCCTTTAATGGAAGGAATTCTTACCAGAGGTGCAGCTGTTGCAAAGGAAGCAACAGAATTGATTCTGCAACCTCAGTCAGAAATTGACGGATTTCGGAGATTTTTGGCAAGGGAAGGCTATGTAACCTTAGAAGAGGATATGTGTTTGGATGAAGGAAAATACTACTTTTTGATGAAGGTGGTACATCAAAGCAAGCCGGAGGCAAGGGAAGGATATGTGCCATCTACAGACGTTGAATTTGCTTATGGTGGACTTTTGCTTCAACAAAGAAATTCTCTGCTTTTGGACTTCCTTTTAAGAGAAAAAGCGCTGTGGGAAGACACCTATACCCATTTAAAACAACAGACACCCAATAAAAAAATTGTATCTCGCATGGAAGAGATTTCAAAAAAGCTTGAATTGGTGAATGAGGGAATTCATCAGATTAGGAGGTAGGTATGACAGTTTCCGAATTGGTGGAGTTATTGGAAGAAGATGTTCCTTCAAAGGATGCACTGGATTGGGACAATGTCGGTCTTTTGGTTGGGAACCTGGACTGGCAGGTTTCTTCTGTATATGTGGCACTGGATGCAACAGATGAAGTCATTGATCATGCCATAGAAAAGGGTGCGGATATGATTATTACCCATCACCCCTTGGTATTTCCTACGGTAAACCGTGTGGTAGCCAATGATTTCATTGGAAGAAGAATCATAAAGATGGTGGAACACCATATTGCCTGCTACGCCATGCATACAAATTTTGATATTCACAGAATGGGAGCCCTGGCGGAAAAACGTTTGGAATTGGGACACACCATTGCTTTGGACCCCTGTGAAATTGACGGGGAGTATGATGTAAATGTGGGAATCGGACGGATTGGGTCCCTTTTGGATCATCCATCTACGTTGAAAGAATATGCCGCAAAAGTGCGTCAGGCGTTTCAACTTCCTTATGTTCGCGTATTTGGAGATGAAGACCAGGTAATACGTACAGTAGCTATTTCTCCCGGATCCGGAAAGAGCGAGATTGTACCGGCAATAAAGGCAGGAGCTGATGTTTTGATTACCGGTGACATTGACCATCATAATGGAATCGATGCAGTGGCCAGAAATCTTTCCATTATTGATGCCGGACACTATGGCATTGAGCATATTTTTATTGAGTATGTTTCCATGTTTTTAAAGGGTAGAACCGGCATTGACATTTATGAAGAGGAAGTAAAGCTTCCCTACTGGCTAAGCGAATAATTCGAGGCAAAAGGAGAGAACGTTATGGGAATTGTAAAAGTAAATTTTGAAGGGGAAAAAACAATCGATTTTGCAGAAGGTACCACCTATCGTCAGTTGGCCAAAGAAACCTGCGGCGCTGCATATGATGATATGGTACTTGCAAAAGTTAATGGAAAATTTGTGGAGCTGTTTAAACCTGTGGACGATGGTGCAGAGGTTTGTTTTGTCAGCACCTATGAAAAAAATGGTCGTCGAACCTATCGAAGAAGCTTGATTTTCCTAATGGAGCGTGCACTGATGGATGTGTTGCCTGATGGGGATGTAAGAGTGATGTATTCTTTGGGCGACGGCTATTTTTGTAAACTCAGTGATGATCGAGAAATTACAGAGGAGTTTATCGATTCCTTAAAGTCAGCCATGAAAGAACTGGTGAAAAAGGATATTACCCTTGGAAAAACTGTGGAAAAAACCAGTCAGGCCCAGAAACACTTTAAAGAAAGAGGGATGAAGGATAAAGAACGCCTCCTTCGTTACCGTACCAGTTCCAATATTAATATTTATGAATTGGACGGATGCCTGGACTATTTCTATGGATTTATGGTTCCTTCCACCGGTTATCTTCACACCTTTGATTTGAAAAAGTTTGAAGACGGATTTATGCTTTTGTATCCTACGAAAAACGATCCTTACAAGATTGCAGAGTTTGACCCGGCAGTAAAGCTTTTTAATACCTTAAAGACTTCTGCTGAATGGGGAAAAACCATGGAAATCAATACAGTGGGAGCCTTAAACGATGCCATCGCTCAAGGCAGAAGCCGAGAGGTTATCCTTACCCAGGAAGCGTTAATGGAGGAACAAATCGGAAGTCTTGCAAAAGAGATTGTCTCCAATCGCGACCGAAAGTTTGTTATGATTGCCGGCCCTTCCTCTTCCGGAAAGACTACGTTTTCCCACAGACTTTCCACACAGCTTCAGGCCAGAGGTTTAAAGCCTCATCCCTTCCCCTTGGATGATTACTACAAAAACAGGGATCAAATGCCTTTGGATGAGTTTGGAGAAAAGGACTTTGAGGCATTGGAAGGATTGGATATTGAACTTTTCAACTCCGATATGCAAAAGCTCCTTCGTGGAGAGAAAACCCTTCTTCCAAACTTTAATTTTAAAACCGGAAAGCGGGAATATCATGACCGTTATATGCAGCTTGGACCGGAAGATGTGTTGGTCATCGAAGGAATCCACGGCTTAAATGATAAGCTTTCCTATACATTGCCAAAGGAATCCAAGTTTAAGATTTATATCTCTGCTTTGACGCAGCTTTCCATTGATGAGCACAATCCCTTGTCTACCACAGACGGCAGATTGATTCGGCGGATCGTTCGAGATGCCAGAACCAGAGGTACCTCGGCAGCGGGCACCATTTCCATGTGGGATAGTGTACGACGGGGCGAAGAAAAGAATATTTTCCCCTTCCAGGAGGCAGCGGACGCCATGTTCAATTCTGCTTTGATTTATGAAATGGCAGTATTAAAGACCTTCTGTCAGCCTCAGCTTTACTGTATCGAACCGGAAGATCCGCAGTACACGGAAGCAAATCGTTTGCTGAAATTGTTGGATTATGTACTTCCAATGCCAACGGAGGACATAGCAAACAATTCACTGGTTCGTGAATTCATTGGCGGCGGATGCTTCGGATTATAAGGGAGACGGGGCTATGATGGAGAAGAAAAAGTTAATGGTAATTGGGGAAAAAGAAAACTTCATTATCCGGGTGCTCTTAAACAAACTGCAGGGAGCCCGGATATCGGGGTTTTTTGTACCGGCAGAACTGATGGACATTGCTACTAATTGGGATGAGGCTTTTTTGGTTGCCTACTATCTGGAAAAGGATGAAGTGATTCCGGACGAAATACGAACGTTTTTGATTGACCATCTCGCAGACGACCATAAGCAGGTGATATTGATTGGTGAGCCGGTAGATACGTCAGGAGTGATGATTCCGAGGGAACTGGTTTATGAGATAATGACCAGACCTTTGGATTATGATGCCTTTGCTTCCGCAGTAGATTCCTACGAGGAAAAACGTGCTTCCGGAGAACTGAAAAAAAGTATTTTGATTGTGGATGACGACCCTCAGTATATGAATTTGGTTCGGGAGTGGCTGAAGGAAGACTATCGCGTTTCCATGGTGACTTCAGGACTGCGTGCCATGAAATGGCTGGGGGCGGATAATCCGGTGGATTTGATTCTACTGGACTATGAGATGCCGGTAGTGGATGGTCCTCAGGTTTTGGAAATGTTACGCTCTGAGTCTACGACAAAGCATATCCCGGTGATTTTTTTGACAGGAAATGATGACAAGGATAGCGTAATGTCTGTGATGTCTTTACATCCCCAGGGATATATTTTAAAAACGGTATCACAAACGGAATTGATACACAAAATCAAAACATTCTTTTTAGAACAAAAATAGGGGAGTTGTTATGAAAGGGAGAGTAGGAAAGTGCACGATTTTATTCTGTCTCGTTTTATGTTTTCTGGTAAGCAGTGTTTCTTTTGCCAGGGAAACGGACAGTGAAGAGGAAAAGTTAATTGGCGGTGGCTATGTTTTGTCCGACCAGATTGAGGGCGTGGGCATTATGGCAGAGATGTATGATGCCAGAAATGGATTGCCTGCATCAGAAGCAAACTATATCCTGTGTGAAGAAGCGGGATTTGTTTGGGTGGGAGGATATAGCGGGGTTTTTCGCTATGACGGTACAACCTTTGAAGCCTTTGACTCCATGATTGAAGCGTCCAGTGGGCGAGTGCTGTTTGAAGACAGTAAAAACCGTAAGTGGATTGGAACCAATGACAATGGTGTCATTGTACTGGACAATGAAAACATTACCCGGTTTGATGAAACATCCAATCTGCCTTCTCTTTCTATTCGAACCTTTGCGGAAGATGAGTCTGAAAATATTTATATTGGCACTACTGCGGGGATTGCTGTGGTGGATGCCGACTTAAACTGTAGTATTTTATCGGATGAGCGGATACAAAATGAACGTATTTTGCGACTTTCTTCCGATCATATCAATACCATCTACGGATACACGAAATCCGGTGCTGTTTTCAGCATTGTTGATGGAAATATCAACGAGTTCTATACCTGCCAAAATCTTGGTTTTGAAAAAATATCTCACATATATGCGGACCCTTTTAATGAGGGAAATGTTCTTATCGGTTCCCAGGACGGAAAATGTTTTTATGGAAAATTTGGAAAGCCTCTGGAAGAGTTGCACGCCATTGATACCGGAGATTATAGTTCCATCAAATGGATTGAGTTTGCCTGCAACAAATTCTGGATTTGCTCGGAACAGCAAATCGGATATTTAGATGGGACTCACCAGCTCCATGTAATCGAAAACCTTCCTTTGGACAATTCTTTGGAGATGATGACAGCAGACTACCAGGGAAATCTTTGGGTGGCTTCCTCCAGACAGGGTGTTATGAAGGTGGTACTTAATAATTTCCAGAACATCAATCAACTTGCCGGAATCGAAGAAGAGGTGGTAAATGCCACCTGCCTTTTCGGTGAAGGGCTTTATATGGGGACGGACACCGGTCTGCGATTTATCAATTCCAATATGGAACCTGTAGAAAATGAACTGACGCAATACATTGGAAGTGCAAAGGTGCGTTGTATTACAGAAGATGAAGCACAAAACCTATGGGTGTCTACATTTGATGCAGACTTGGGATTGGTATGCATGACAAAAGATGGGAAAATCCTGTCTTTTACTACAGAAAACGGAATGCCCAGCAACGAAATCCGCTGTACCAAGGAAGCGAAAGACCATAGTCTGTTGGTGGCGACCAATGGTGGACTGGCAGTGATACGGGATTATCAGGTGACAAGAGTTGTAGATGAGTCTGACGGGATTCAAAATACGGTTTTTTTGGATGTGGAAGAAGGAGAAAACGGTGATATATATGTGGGAACCGATGGAGACGGTATTTATGTAATCCATGAAAATTCTGTGGAAGGATTAGGAAGAAAAGACGGTTTAACCAGTGACGTGGTTGTGCGTATCAGAAATGATGAAAAATGGGGACTGTATTGGATTGTGACTTCCAATTCCATAGAGTATTTTCGTGATGGAAAGATTACAGCTGTGGAAACATTTCCGTATAACAACAATTATGATGTGAAATTTGATGACAATGGATGTATCTGGGTGATTTCCTCTTGTGGACTGTTCTGCGTAAATGCAGAGAATATGTTAAACGATAATATTCTCGAATATCGATTGTATACGGTTTCAAACGGACTTACCAGTACACCGATTTTACATGAGCAAAGCGATATGGATGAAGAGGGAAATCTGTATATTGCCGGTATGAATGGTGTCAGCAAAGTGAACATAAATCACTATTTCGAAAGGACTCCTGATATCAAAATGGGAGTTTCATCCATCTATTTGGACGGTGAAGTGATTATACCGAATCGAGATGGAAGTTATACCATTCCACCCTCTGCAGGACGTATTCAAATCGTACCGGCAGTTATGGACTATACATTGTCGGACCCTATGGTGAATGTGTACCTGTATGGGGCAAAAGATTTTGGTATTTCATTAAAAAGGAGTGAGTTGACCGCTTTGGAATACACAGATTTGCCTTATGGAGACTACACACTTCATATTGAAGTGTTAGACAGCTCAGGGGGACGAATCTGTCAGGAAGCGCTGATTCCCGTTACCAAAAAGCCCAGAATTGTGGAGTTGAAAATCGTAAATATTTTATTAATGGCACTTTTGGCAATTGTTGCAGGTGTGATTGTATGGAAATTTTTAAGCATTACCGTTATTAAGCGTCAGTATGTGCAAATCGCCCAGGCAAAGGATGAAGCGGAACGGGCCAACTCCGCCAAATCCAGGTTTTTAGCCAATATGTCCCATGAGATTCGAACACCCATCAATACCATTATGGGTATGGATGAGGTGATTTTAAGAGAGGATGCCACAGGTGTGCCAAAACCTTATTATCTTTCTGTGGTTAATTCTGCGCTGGATATTAAAAGCGCTTCCGAGTCTTTACTGAATTTGATAAATGATATTTTGGATATTTCAAAGATTGAATCGGACAAAATGCATTTGGTGGAGCAGGAATATGATACGGAAGAGTTAATCCGCTCCATTGTCACCATGATACGTGTCAGAAGTGAGGAAAAGCATTTGAGTTTTGGAGTGGAAGTGGACGAAAAACTTCCCCAAAAACTATACGGTGATGCGGGAAAAATCAAGCAAATTGTTTTAAATCTTTTGACAAATGCCGTGAAGTACACCCAGGAAGGTGGATTTGTGCTGCGTGTCCTGGTAACAGAGAAAACAGAAGAAAACTGCAGCCTTCGCATATCCGTAAAGGACACGGGAATTGGTGTAAAAGAAGAGGATTTGGAGAGACTGTTTACAGCCTATGAGCGTTTGGATGAAGAAAAAAATTCCAGCATTCAGGGAACAGGACTGGGACTGGATATTTCCAGACGGTTCAGTGAACTGATGGAGGGCAGACTCTGGTGCGAAAGTGTGTACGGAGAAGGGTCTGAGTTTATTTTTACCGTTACACAAAAAATCATGGATAACCGGGAGGTAGGTGTATTTAAGGAACGCCAGACAGGTGGAAAGGGACCTTATGTACCGCAGTTTATTGCGCCTACAGCCAAAATTCTGGTAGTGGACGACAATCCTATGAATCTTTCCGTTATGAAAAGTCTGCTAAAACCCACCCAGGTAGAGGTTACCACCGCAGAAAGCGGTGAAGAATGCTTAAAGCTGTTAAAAGAAAATACCTATCACATTGTATTTTTGGATCATATGATGCCGGACATGGATGGGGTTGAGACTTTGGAGAAAATTCGTCAAACAGATAATAATCTTCCGGTCTATGCGCTGACGGCCAATGCTTTTTCCGACGCCAATGAGTTTTATACTTCTAAAGGATTTAATGGTTATTTGGGGAAACCCATTGATACGGAAGTATTGGAAGCAACTATTTTAAAACATATTAAAGATGAGGTAACGCTTTTTCCTGCTTTGGAAAGACAACAAAGGGAGCCGCAGGAAATCCCGAAAGAAATGGCGTGGGTGTACGATTTGGATGAAATCTCTGTGGAAGATGGAATTGCCTCCTCCGGTGGAATCAATTTGTTTGTGGAAAGTTTGCAGCTATTTTACGATACTATGGAGGATAATATCAGAGTGCTGGATGAGGCCTTTAGGGCAGGGGATATTCCTCTTTATACCATAAAAGTCCACGCTTTAAAGACATCTGCCCGTATTGTGGGAGCCAATCAACTGGCTTCTTTGGCAGAACAACTTGAGGCGGCAGGGAAAGCAAAGGATGTGGAATTTATCGATGAAAATGCACAGGTTCTTTTAAACAGGTATCAGATGCTTTTGGAAAAGATGACACCTTTTTATCAAAAGGAAAGCTTCGAATCCAAAGAAGAGTTGTCTAGGGAGGAACTTGAAGAGGGATATGAAACCTTAAAAGAACTGGTGGAAAACATTGATTATGATTCGGCAGAATACTTAATCAACCAGTTAAAATCCTATGCTTTGCCGGAAGATGAAAAAGAAAAAGTGAAAAATCTGGAAAAAGCTTTGAAAATATTTGACTGGGATAAGATGGAAGAAATCCTAATGAAAAAATAAAAAGTAAGCAGGACGGTAAGCCGGGTTATGTCGCGCGTGATCATCTATCTGTGTACCAATGTTACCACTGGTCTCAAGCGACCTACCTGAAGCTGGCGGGCAACGTAAACGCTTCGTTTCGGTCTTGCTTCGAATGGGGTTTACATGGCTTTCCTTGTTACCAAGAAAACGGTAGTCTCTTACACTGCCTTTCCACCCTTACCTG
>JAILJP010000056.1 GCA_024694625.1 Lachnospiraceae bacterium
GTTATGAAGGTCATGAATTTTTAGAGGCTTCTTCTCTTCGAAAATTCGCTGGAAAATACTACTTTATTTACAGTTCTCTTCAAAGTCATGAACTTTGTTATGCTGTAAGTGATAAGCCAACAGAGGGATTTTCTTTTGGAGAAACCCTAATTTCTAACGGTGATATTGGCTTAGTAGCAGAAGAAGGTCCACAGAAAGGTAAAGTACGAACTATAGAGACGGCTGTAAATGATACGGGAAATACCCATGGAAGTTTAATAGAAATAAACGGTCAGCACTACGTATTTTATCATCGCCAAACGAACCGAAAGCAGTCCTGTCGTCAGGCCTGTGCAGAAAAGATTCGTTTTGAAAACAATAAATTTTATCAGGCCAGTATGACTTCCTGCGGCTTAAATCCAGGACCTTTGCAGGGAAAAGGGGAATATCCTGCAAACATTTGCTGTAATTTATATGGGAAAAAAGGTACTAAGTTTTTATCAATGATAAAGCGCCTTCCTTTTGGGGTACCGTATTTGACACAGACGGGAGCTGACTTTAATCCGGAGGTAGATAAAGATGCTCCAACCCAGTATGTGAAAAATATTTGTGATGGCAGTGTGGTAGGTTATAAATATTTTGATTTAACACATACAAGTAGTGTTACTTTAAAAGTAAAGGGAAGTGCAACTGGCAGAGTAGAAGTCTGGGGAAAAGAAGCTCTTTTAGGACAAACGGATATACAACTTAAAAGTTCCCAGGATGAAACAGACACTGCTATTTCTGTTCCTATAAAGGGTGGAAGTCTTAATGAGCCAATTTATATTAAGTATTTTGGTAGAGGAAGTTTTTCATTATTTAGATTTTCCTTTGAATAAAAACAAGGGATAATATTCAGATAAATGAGTAAAAAGTTATACTTTTTTAGTCATAAAATGAATTAGTAACAATTCGCGACAAAAAAATTGCAATTGACGACATATCAATTGAATTCAATCTAATCCGTGATATAGTTGAAACATCACAGGAAGGAACACTTCCGAGGGTTTATAGTAAAGGAGATAAGAAATGAAAAAGAGATTGTTAGGATTAATGATGGCAGCAGTAATGACAGCAGGATTATTAGTAGGATGTGGAAGTTCTTCTTCTGATTCTTCTAGCGATAGTGCTTCTACTGAGACAACAGAGTCTACAGAGTCTACAGAAGCTACAGCAGATGCATCTGCATTTGATGATTTAAAGGCTACTTATGGAGACGATGTATTTGAAGCTGATTCAAACTATGATGAGTACACAATCATTGAGTACACAATCGAAGATGCTGGTGCAACATTTGCAGCTACTGTTTCAAGAAAGTCTGATAAGTCAGAATACCACGTACACTGCATGTTCTATGGTGATGAACAGGTTGTAGTTGTAAAAGATGGTACAGTTACTGAAGATAAGACTGGATTCATGGAAACTGATGGTCCATTGATCGTTGAAGCAGCTGAAGCAGCTAATACATGGGTTGCTATTCAGTAATAGAATTCAATTAACCATAAAATCCTTGCCTGTTTCAGGCAAGGATTTTTTTATGTAAAAGTGTTAAATAGATAGATTGAAAATAAGTAACTTTCCTGGGAGAATATCTTGATTTTTTACCCTAGATTTGGTATATTTTTCAAGTATGCTCCGATAGCTCAGTTGGTAGAGCACTTCACTCGTAATGAAGGGGTCATCGGTTCGAGTCCGACTCGGAGCTTTATATAATAAATTCCGGCAAGGGTTGCGTCAGCCCTCGGAGCTTTAAATAATGAATTCCGGCAAGGGTTGCGTCAGCCCTCGGAGCTTTAATACCATCCTCAAATTCGTAAAATTCGGATTTGGGGATTTTTTTGCAATATTGCATAAAAAATGCTTGCGAATTTCTATTATCATTCACAAAGAAAATGTTATAAAATATAAATAGAGTTGTAACATCAAATAGGGGGTTAATGTTTGGTGTTACTTTTGTTCGTGAACTGTATGAAAAGGAGGAGGTGGGGTACGTGCGCTATATTTGTCAAATTTGCGGATATGTGTATGACGATGATAAAGAAGCCATTCCCTTTGACCAACTACCGGATGACTGGAAATGTCCTTTGTGTGGAGCGACAAAGGCAGACTTTAAAGCAGAGTCTGTAGGAGAGGACAAAGTACAGGTAAGTGTGAATACGGAAAGCGCAGATCTAAAAAAACTTTCGGCAGGACAGCTTGCTGCTGTTTGCTCCAATCTTGCAAGAGGTTGTGAGAAACAGTATAAGATGGAAGAGTCGGAACTATTTTTAGAACTTGCAAAGTATTTTTCTAGTATTACACCGGAAGTAAATGATGCAACAGTAGAAGGAGTGGCAAAGCTTTTACAGGAGGATATTGATGAGTATCCCAATGTTCGAGCAGTAGCAGATCAGTCAAAAGACCGTGGTGCAGCAAGAGTTTGTGTTTGGGGAGAAAAAGTAACTCGAATGCTATCCTCTCTAGTAACTCGCTATTTAAACGAGGGGGAAGAGATGCTTAGGGACACGGATATTTGGATTTGCACCGTATGTGGATTTGTCTACATAGGAGAAAAGCCTCCTGAGCTTTGCCCCGTTTGCAAGGTACCTCCTTACAAATTTGAAAAGATTGAAGGGAGGGCATAGAAATGGGATTAGTTGCAGTTAGAAATTTACGCCTATGTACAAAGGATTGTCTTTGCCTTTATGTATGCCCTGTAGGAGCTACAGATACAGAAGACAGCGTTATAGACGTAACGAAATGTATTGGATGTGAGGCCTGTGCAAAGGCATGCCCTAGTGCAGCAATTAGCATGGTGCCAAAGGA
>JAILJP010000116.1 GCA_024694625.1 Lachnospiraceae bacterium
TCTATGGCCATCACCTTCCTGGGAGAAGGTGAGATTCACTGTAACCTGGAATCCGTGGTACTTTTTAAGCGTTATGACGGACCGCAAAAATACATCCTTACCACCTTTAGCGGTATGGTGTTGTTCTTTGTATTCTACATCGTAGGTGTTTTGGTCTTTGCACAAAATAGAGTGGCACTTTTAGATGTGCTTCGCCGGGGTGCGTGCATCCTTTCCTTTGGAAAGAAAAATGCAAATATCAGCGCTCTTTTGATCGGGGCAATGACTGTGATTTCTTCCTTGCCCATGGCGGGAGAACGTATTGGTATGGCGCTTCAGATTCTGCTTTTGCTTTTGGCAATCATGATGCTTCCCAAAAAGAAGCCCCAAAAGGCAGAGGGAGTAATGTCTTATGCGTGGGTACTTTTTATTTTAATGACCTTTGTGTCAGGCATGATGGCTCCAAAGGTGGTGCCTTTTATCAGTGTATATCTGTTGGCAATGTTTTGCCTGGCAGTGCGATTGCAGGATTTGGTGCCGGTGGCAAGAGGGGTGCTTTTTAGTATTCCTGTGGTAATGGTATTGAATTTTGTAATGGGAAGTTTTGATGGAAGCCTTCCCTTCGCCGGAGCCTTTTCTTCTTCAGAGAAGTTGGGCTTCTATGGATTGACCTTAGTGCTTGCAGGGTTGTATCTCCTTGGAAAAGATTTGCCCAAAAAAGACGGTCTGCTTTTGGGATGTGAGACATTTGCCATAGCTTTGGGCTTTGTATATTTGCGAAGAGCCTGGGAAAACCGTATGCTTTTGTTTGCGGCAATTGCCCTGGTGCTTTTCTTTGTTTTGTCAGCAAAAGAGATTTCCCTTCTTTTGAAGGAAAAGGGTGTGACTGTTTTCGCCGCGCCGGTGGTGGCCTTTGTAGGAGCAGTGGTAGTTTTTCTTTTCATGAAAATGCCCGGGTTGTATTTAAACTTGGATACTTCCCTTCGGGAGTACAGTGCCCTTGCTGACCGAAGCGTGGATTTGAACTTTTGGCTTCCCCAGTGGAATCTTTTGGGCCACAGCGATATGCCGGAGGCTTTGGCTGAGGCACAGATGTTGGCAGCACCGCGGTTTTATAACGGACTTCTCCAACTGTTCTATGATAAAGGCGCCTATGCCCTAGTCTTTGCGGTAATGGGATTTGGAGGAGCTACCTGGAGTCTGATTCGAAAAAAGAACCGGAAGGAAGGAATCCTTTTGTTGATTTTCTTCTTGGCAGGACTTTCCGGAAACGTGGAAATCACCGGAGGAAGTGCCTTGTACTTCTTTGGCTATGTCCTGGCTATGTGGCTGACGAATGAAAATGACACAAGTCATACTTTATGCTAAAATATCTAGAGTTGTAGGATTCTGCAACTCTGGATTTTTTTATTTGGAGAAAAACAAAAATGAAAATAACAAAACACGTACAAACCTACCGACGCATCTACCAGCGCACCGTAAACTTCATGATGCCGCTGATTTACACGATGATGTTTACATATGTATGGTACAGCGAGTTAAATAAAATTGTACATGGATTTTTGAATAAAGGTAATCTTTTGATTATCCTTATGTATTTTGTGGTTAATTATGTGGCATTAAAGCTGTGGAATGCCTTTGGAATCGGTATGCACAAGCTGGTAAGTGTGGTGGTTTCCCAGGCAATGGGCGTGCTGTTTGGGAATATGGCCATGTATCTGGAATTGATTCTAATCGGCGCCCATATTAATTTCTTGTTTGTTGTATTTCAAAAGATGGCTTTGCTGACAGTGGTTCAGTGGGTGGTGGCTTTAGTCATACCATATATTTTAAATACCATCTATATTAATATTTTCCCACCTCACAAGATTTTGCAAATCAATGGGGACTATGACAACGACTTGGGCGAAAAGATAAAAAGCCGTGAGGACCGTTATCAGGTTTGCGAGGAGATCTCCATCCACGAGCCCTGGGAAGAAATTGAAAAAAAGATGCGCTCTTATCGAGCAGTGCTCTTAAACGATTTGGATGCCCATGAGCAGGTAAAGATTATCAAGTATTGTTATGCTCATTCCATCCGACTGTATTTCACGCCGAAGATTTCGGACATTATCATAAAGGGTAGTGATACCATTAACTATTTTGATTCACCCCTTTTTGTAAATCGAAATATCGGACTTACCATTGAACAGCGTATTATTAAGAGAACACTGGATATCGTGATTTCTTTGGTAGGTCTTATTGTGGCATCTCCCATTATGTTGGTGACTGCCATTTGCATCAAGGCTTATGATCATGGCCCTGTATTTTATCGCCAGGAGCGAACTACCTTCCGCGGAAAGAATTTCTGGATGATCAAGTTCCGCTCTATGATTGAAAATGCGGAAGCAGACGGAAAGGCAAATCCTGCCTCCGATGATGACGACCGTATTACACCTGTGGGTCGCTTTATCCGAAAGACCAGAATCGACGAGCTGCCTCAGCTCATTAACATTCTAAAGGGAGATATGTCCATCGTAGGACCGCGCCCAGAGCGAGTGGAGCATATGGAAAAATATGCGGAAGTAGTGCCGGAGTTTGACTACCGCTTAAAAGTAAAGGGCGGCTTGACCGGCTATGCCCAGGTGTACGGAAAGTACAACACCACACCTTTGGATAAGCTGAAGATGGATTTGATGTACATCGTAAATTACTCACTGCTTTTGGATATCCAGATTTTCTTCGAGACGGTAAAGGTAATCTTTAAGAATGAGGCTACGGAAGGATTTACAGAGAAGCAGAAGGAAAAGTTGAACGGTGGAAGTGAAGAGTGAGAAACTCTGCAATAAATCGAAATGTTGGTTTATAGTTATAGGATAAATATATGAAATTAGTACAGCTAACAAAACTATATTGGCCGGATAACGGCGGTGGCATCGCACGAGTGGTGGAGTCCATAGCAGCCGGTTTCTCGGATTGGGAGCAGCGCATCATTACTTGTCAGAAAGCCCCCAGCATCAAAAAAAGTGAAGATGAGTTTGGCGGAGTGCCGGTGACTCGCTGCAGACAATATGCAGACGTGTCATCTACACCTCTTTCTACAGAATATCTGAAAGAGACGGGCAAACACACCAAGGACGCGGATGTAGTGATCTGCCATCATCCTTATCCTATGAATGACTTGGCAATTCTGTTTGGAGCAACCAAAGGAAAGAAACTGATTTACTGGTGGCATTGTGATATTGAACAGTATGGATGGCTGGCAAAAGTCTATGCTCCTTTGGTACGTCATTCTCTAAAAAAAGCAGATGCCATTATCGCATCGTCAGAGGGAAATATCGTTAATTCCAAATTGGTGGCTCCTTTTCAGGATAAATGTCATGTGATTCCCTTTGCGGTAAGTGACGAATACTTTGAAGAAGGTGCCAAGTATTGTGAGAAGAAGTGGGGGAATAATCCAGATTCAGAACCCGACATTTCCGGAGAATGGAACGAAAACAATTCGAGTGAAGAGATGGTTTCGGACAGAGTGATGAAAGAGGATAATGTTCACATTTTGTTTCTTGGGCGCATGGTGTGGTACAAGGGCTGCGAATATTTGCTACGTGCTTTTTCAGAAATGGATAACAAGAACTGTACACTGACACTGGTGGGCGGTGGACCGCTGGAGGAGGAGCTTCGCTCCTTGTCTTTTGAACTTGGAATCGAGAATCGTGTAGAGTTCACCGGGATGGTTTCCGAAGAGGAGAAGATGGAACGAATCAAAGTCTGTGACTTTATGGTACTTCCATCTATATCAAAGGCAGAGGCTTTTGCGCTGGTTCAAATCGAGTGTATGGCATTTGGAAAACCGATTATCAATACCAATCTACCCAGTGGGGTTCCGTATGTGAGCTTAGATGGAAAGACAGGCATTACAGTGGAACCTGAAAATGTAGATCAGCTTCGGGATGCTATGGACAAATTGGTTTCTGATCGTGAACTTCGAGAGGTGTATGGAAAAGCAGCTCGCAAGATGGTGGAAGAATGCTATGTAAATGAGGCGTTTGTAAGAAAACATCGAGAGCTGGTGGATGGATTGTAAGAGTTGTGAGAAATACTATACAAAGGCGGTTGCTATGCAACCGCCTTTTTGTTCATAGTTACATTGTAAAAAGGGCTAGACAATAGTATAATGAAACAGATTGTGGGTGTATTGCGCCCAGATGTAAGATGTAGATGAAATGTGTTTATTATAGGTGGCGTTATTGAAAATAGCATTTGAAGGACAGCTGTTATTAAATGAGCAAAAAACAGGTATTGTCTGGTATGCGCATAATCTTATTCTTGAACTTGCAAAGAATCCGGAAAATGAATGTATTATTCAAGTGTTTGGATTGGGCAAAACAAAGCAAGAATTGGAGCGATTGGAGACTTATCGAAAATCAGGATGTGAAATAAAAGTTTGCAACTGGTTTTCTCATAAAATATATAAACTGGTGTGGAATATTTTGCCCATCCCTTATGAGTTGTTTTTTAAAACGAGAGCAGATGTTACACATTTTTTTAACTATGTAGTTCCGCCGGGGGTACATGGAAAGGTTGTAACAACTGTTCATGATATGTGTTATAAAGCTGTTCCGGAAACAGTGGCGCTAAAAACCAGAAAATGGCTTGAAATTTGTATGGAATCCAGTGTGAAACGAGCAGATTGTATTGTGACGGATTCGAAATTTAGTAAAAAAGAAATTGTTAAATATTTACAAGTCCCTGAATGTAAAATTATTCCCATACATTGCGGGGTAGACAGAGTAACTTATCATCCTGAGACTAAATCGCGAATTTCAGAGGCGAGAAGCACTTATGGAATAAAAGAAAAATATTTTTTGTATCTTGGTACAATCGAACCACGTAAGAATTTGGAAATGCTAATAGGTAGTTTCGAAAGACTTTGTGGTCTACTTGAGAAAAGTGGATGTGAAAAAAATGAATTGCCGCAACTTGTATTGGCAGGCGGTAGAGGCTGGCTCTGTGATGGAATATATAAAAAGGCAGAAGAATCAAGATATCGAGATAGTATTTTGTTTACAGGGTATATTAATCAAAAGGATTCGCCCGCCCTTTTGTCAGGAGCATTAGCCTTTGTTTTTCCTTCGAAATATGAAGGGTTTGGAATGCCTCCCCTGGAGGCAATGAGTTGTGGAACGAGCGCAATTGTTTCCAATGCTGCATCATTGCCGGAAGTTGTTGGGGCTGCCGGCTGTGTGGTTTCAGCGGATGATGAAGATGAGTTGGCAAAAGCAATGTATGACTTTTGGATTGAGCGTGAGGATAGGCAGTTGACTTCAAAAAGAAGAGAATATGCGTTGAAACAAGCAAGCCGATTTTCATGGGAGATTGCGGCAAAACAATTAGAGGAAATATATCAAAACTAAGTTGTTTGGAGATAAAGATGAAAGTATTTAAAGAAGTATATGAGTATAGAGAAATGGTATTTAGTCTTGTTCGAAAAGAACTACGAGGTAGATATAAAGGTTCCGTGCTTGGTTTCTTGTGGACCTTCATAAATCCATTGTTACAGTTATTGGTGTATACCATGGTGTTCTCTGTTATTATGAGACAAGGGATAGAGCAGTATTATCTGTTCTTATTCGTAGCTTTGGTTCCGTGGATGTTTATGAGTGCGTCTATGGTAGGTGGTGCGAGCTGTGTCATCGCGCAAAAGGACATGGTAAAGAAAATCTATTTCCCGAGAGAGGTGCTTCCGCTTTCCTATGTCATTAGTTCGTTCGTTAATATGCTTTTGACATTTATCGTGGTATTTGCAGTACTGATCGTTACGGGATTTGGCATTAATCCATTGGCAGTATTATTCTTGCCACTTATTATGATGGTGGAGTTTTTAGTATGTGTTGGAATTGCATTTTTAGCATCAGCGCTTACGGTATATTTTAGAGATTTGGAACATATCTTAAGTATCGTTGCCATGGCTTGGCAGTTTTTGACACCGATTATGTATCCACAGTCTATGGTACAGGAGTCTCTGGAGAAACATGCACTTCTTTGGAAAGTGTGGAATTTAAATCCTATGACACCGGTGATTAATGCGTATCGAGAGATTTTGTATTTTAAACGAATTCCTGATTTTAATAATATTGGCTCAGCAATTGTATTGGGACTTATTGTGTGCGTGATTGGAGTGATTGTGTTCCGTCACTTGCAAAAAGGATTTGCGGAGGAATTTTAATGGAAAAGACATTTTGGGAAAAACACCATTTGAAAATAATCATCGTAGCATTGTTAGTTTATTTTGTAGCGGTGACAGTAGTTTATATAAACTATCATCCATATTCTGCAAATAAGCAGCTAACAGAAGATGCCAGAAATATCGAGATAGAAACCGACTTAAATTATAAAACCGGAACAGTATACGGAACCGTTTATCTGACAAACCTTGGAAGAGATATTTATGATTTGAATGGAAAATATCCGATTCATCTTGGTGTAAGTTTAGTAGATGGAAATGGAAAGGTTACGGAGCAGGACTATCAGCATTTGGAGATTACATCAGATGAATTAAAAGAAAAAGAAACAATTTCAGTAGAAGTTCAGATGACAGATTTAGATGACTTGTATGAGGAGGATGGAAGTCTTCGCTTTGCAATCATGCAAGAAGGCGCCGGGTGGAACTCCGATTATACGGAAGTGAGTTTATCAAAATTAGGAAAATAAGGATTGATATATGAACGCAGAAAATGCAATTGAAGTAAATGATTTAAAAAAGAGCTTTAAAGTGTATATGGACAAGGGCAGTCAGCTAAAAGAACGAGTGCTCTTTAAAAAACGCAATCGATATGAAAATCGAGAAGTCTTAAAAGGAATAAGTTTTGAAGTAAAAAAAGGAGAAGCTATTGGCCTTATTGGACATAATGGATGCGGAAAAAGTACGACTTTGAAATTACTATCAAAGATTATTTATCCGGATTCCGGAACAATAGAGATGAAAGGTCGAGTTTCAAGCTTAATTGAGCTTGGCGCAGGTTTTCATCCAGATATGAGCGGGCGAGAAAATATCTATACGAACGCATCGATTTTTGGACTTAGCAAAAAGGAAATCGACGCGAGAGTAGAGGATATTATCGAGTTTTCCGAATTAGAGGAGTTTATTGATAATCCAGTGCGGACGTATTCGTCTGGAATGTATATGCGATTGGCTTTCGCAGTAGCAATTAACGTAGATGCGGATATTTTATTAGTGGATGAAATTTTAGCAGTAGGAGACGCAGGATTTCAGACGAAGTGCTTTAATAAAATGAAAGAAATCAAAGCTGATGGAACAACAATAGTTATCGTTTCTCATGCTATGGGACAGATTGAACAAATTTGTGACAGAAGCATTTGGATTCATGAAGGGGAGATAAAAGCAGAGGGAAAACCGAGAGAGGTTGATCCGCAGTATTTGGAATATATTGCTTCGGAACGAAAAAACGTGACAAAGAAACACTTGGACAAAGGAAACTCAAAAAAGGAACAAGAAGAGGAAAAAGAAAAAAAAGAAGAATGTGATTCGGATACAAAGGATAAGACCCGGTGGGGGAATAATAAGGCACGGATCACGGCTCTAAGGATGTTGGATGAAAAAGGGTGTGAAAATAATACGTTTATTACAGGAGAAGAATGTGTTCTAGAAATAAAGTATAATGCAAAAAAAGAGGTTGAAAATGCTATTGTTGGTATTGGTATCTACACATTGGATGATATGCGAGTGTATGGTACTAACACAAGAATTGATAATTTGCCAACTTTTTTCCTTAATGAATCTGGAACTATTCAATTTAGAATAGAAGAACTACCACTCTTGTCAGGGAATTATTATTTGGATGTGGCGATTGAACAGGATTTAAATACACCAGTTGATTACTGGAGAAAAGCTGTTAGCTTCAATGTATTTAGTAAAAAAGAAGAGGCCGGGGTGTCACAAATAAAGCACACATGGTTAATTAAATAAAAAGCAGGAGAAAATTATGAAATTAAGTGTTGTTATAAATACGTATAATAGGGCTGAATCCTTAAAAAAAACGTTGGAGAGTTTGTTGTATCAATCGGTAGACGATTTTGAAGTGAT
>JAILJP010000012.1 GCA_024694625.1 Lachnospiraceae bacterium
CCCAAGGTGGTAAGGGAAGGATAAAGGGTGTTGGCATCATCCAACTGATAGGAGGCTACCGGAACCTTTAAAGGCATACCACTGGACTGGGCAAACATCGCTCCTGTGGTCCAGGTGGAACCGGGCAATGAAATCGCTCCGTTTAAGGTATCATTTTCTCCGGAAAAGTTTTCGTTTTCCATGGAAAGCTCTGTCAGCTCCGGAATAATATTTTCTGAAAATGCTCCACCGGATGCTTCATCGGCGTAAGTCATTTCCATGGATTCCAAATAGATGTAAATAAGATTTCTCTTCTTTTCCGGGAAGGTAATCTCCACATCAGCGGCATCCACATAGTTGTCCTCAATAAAGGTACTGTCATCTGCCGCTCCCGGCACAAATTCCTGCACCAGATAATGGGTAACACCCATGGACATATCCAACTTGTGATACGCAAATCCAAACAAGGAAAAACCAAATACAAAAAAGCCTAGGTAAACCCAAAAACGCTTTTCCTTATATTTGCGATACAAATACCAAAAGATTCCGTAGAAGACCACTGCCAGCAAAAAGGCGGGCAATCCATGATGAAGCCAAAATTCCTGTACCATATCGGAATTGGTGCCGTCAAAGGATGCCTTGAGCTGAAATACTACTTCATCTATGGTCAAAAGGCCCCATGTTTTTAGGAGCCAATTCACTGCAAAAAGCAACAATACGTGCCAATACAAAAAAACAAAGAGTAGTACAAACTTTATTCCAAACAGGATTTTCTTTTTCATTTTATTCCTCTATCTACGGATAAACCGGTGTATTTTATTTCAGGCGGATTTCGTTGTCATGACCGCAGGAAGTAATGCGGTTGGATTTTACAACGGAAGTCTTTACTTTTTTCTTTAAGTAAATTCCATACTTGGAAGCATTGCGGATGGTATTTGCCTGAACGATGCAGCTGCTTCCTTTGATTCCATAGATGCCGTATTTACCGCAGCGGTCTATGGTATTTTTCTTAATGGAAAGAATGGTTGCCTTTTTAATGCAGATGCCATCCTTTTTGCTGTCCTTAATCACATTGGATGTAAGGGTGGTATTATTTGCATTTCCTTCAATCTTAATACCTGCAGCATTTTTTGTCTTTATAGAAAAGATCTTATTCTTTAACACTTTTGTGTTGATTGCTTTGTTAATATCAATACCACAGCCCTTAACATTTTTTACTTTGTTGGCATTTAACGTGGTATTGGTTGCCTTACCCAGCACAGCGATTCCCACGCTGCTGCTTTGTGTTACATTGTAAACACTGTTGGATGAGGCCGTGACTTTCGTCGTGTCTTTGATATAGATTCCGTACTTCTTTACGTTTTTAATCAAGTTTCCACTGATGGTGGAATAGGTGGAGTTCCCTCGTACCACGATTCCGTAGGAACCTTTTCCTGACAAGGTATAAATCTTGTTGGAACTAAGATTTACACTGGTACAATTGGTGTCCACTGCGATACCGATGGCACCTTTTCCACTGTAGTTTTTAATGGTATTTCCTGACACAGAACAATACAAGGAATTTTTCGCGGTAATTCCACGAGGATTCACCGTGTCTTTCTTTTTTCCATTTATAAAGTTATTGGTAATGGTGCAGTCTTTTACATATCGAAAGCCAATGCCCCATCTGGCACCACCGTTGATGGTATTTCCCGTAACGGTAACTCCGGAATAGTAATACACGCCGGCTCCTACTCCTGCAGCCGTTGGAACATACAAGATATTTCCACGGACGGAAATTCCTGCGCAGGCGTCGGAAGCATCCGGTGTTCTTCTGGTGGAAATCACATTTCCGGAAATCACAGTATTTAAGGTTTCATTATTGGTCAAGGTAGCGGTTCCATTGTTGGGGAAATATACGTGCTTCATTTCCTTGTCCAGATAGATTCCATTGTAGGCATCGGAAATCTGGTTGTTTACAATACGGGAGTTTTGCCAACTAACAGCATAAACCGCATCATATTCAATGGTTTTAAATACATTGTTTTGTACCACAATATTGTTGTAGGGTTTTCCGATTACGGTGTGGTGACTTCCGATTCCACGAATCAGGTTTGTAAAGGTACATCCCTCAATAACCGTATCCACTACCGGTTCGTCTGTGTATTCGTTAAAGCCACTGATATTGGCAGAGCCATGCATTACATCAAACTGGATGGCTTCGTAACAGTCACTTCCTGTATAGCCGCTAAAGCTGCAGCCTCTGATTTGGACATTTTTGCATCCGCCGATTTCTATCATATGACCATGATAGGCATTTTTTACTTCCAAATTGGTTATGCTGAGATTGGTTACGTAACCTGCCTTTAAGAAGTAGCTGGCCTTGGAGCCGCTGTGTCTTTGCCCCTCGTCAATGTCCCAGGTCCCGCCTTCAAAGGCTATGTTTTGATAAGAACTATATCCGTTTAAGGTATCACTTTCCGGTCGACCCACAATCACCATTCCAAAGGCATCATCATCTGCTGCAATGGTAGCACCTGTAGCCACAATGGTGGTGTTGCTGTACACATGAAGTCTTCCATCTAAGGTGTAGTGCGCACCGGGAATTACTATTCGAAAAGGTTTGGAGGCAGTCGCCATGGTTTTTGAAAGTCGGGTTGCCGCATTAAAGGTACTGTCAAAATTCGACTGTAAACTTACAGAGTCCAACTGTACTTCATAATAGCTTCCTCTGTCGTAGGCGGTACCGTAACTATAGGTTGTACCGGCTACGGAAATCTCTTCCGCTTCCGCAGCGGAGGCCTCATTTTGATTTGCCAAAAAAGCTCCGGCAAATATGGCGCAAAGCAATACGCCTCGTAATAATTTTTTCTTAATACTCATCTTATCGCCTTCTATCTCTATATTAATTTCTCTTACGCTTTTTCTTTTGGCTTAGTGCAAACAACAAAATCATCGCTGCCACACCAAACAACGCCAAAAGTTTTCCCGTCTTCAATCCGGGCGTTTCATATTGTAACACAACTTGGTGCTCTCCGGGGCTTAAAACTACACCCAGATTTTTGATATTGGTCTGATACACCTGTGTTTCTTTTCCGTCCACATAAGCTTTCCATCCACTACTATAAGGAATGGCAAAGCACAAAAGTCTCTTTTCATCCAAAGAAATTCTTCCGGAAACGTTATCATTTTCCACAGAAAGATTTTCTAAGGTATATTCTTTTAAGGCCGCTATCCTTTCTCCATAATTTGTCATAGGAAGAGCCCATACTTCTAAGGAATCAAAGGTATAATCTCCTAATTCGTAAAGCTTTAATCCGATGGAATTTTGCTCTGTGCCAAGGGTTCCGAGATTAACGGCAAAGTCCTCTCTGCCCCAGTAATAGGGATGGTTTGAGCTGTAAAAATAAAGCTTTTTGCTTCGGTCATCCGTGATATTGAATTTCACTGAGATTTCATCTACACGATGGCCAAGCTTACTAAGAGAAGAAAGATCAAAATCCTGCTGATAGTTCAAGCCCTTCCATTCCACCCAGATTTCCGAATCCTCTGTGGGTGCATTGTCAAATTGCAATTGGGTTTTTGACTTCGTAGCCTTTACCGAAATTGCATCTTCTGTGATCTTTGCATCCCCTTTTGTTAAGGTCATGGAGGAATCCAACGCCATGCTGTCATAGTTCATCTCTTCCTCAGGAAGAACATCTACACCATCTTCTAAAATGGCATTGCACAACATAGCTTCCATCTTTTGTGTAACGGACAGTTTTTCAAATTCGCTTCTAGACATTTGCGAATCATAGGTATAGGCCAGAGGCAGAGCATAATCATTTTCATAGATTTCATATTCTCCCGCAGCCGGTCCCTCGGTGATGGTCTTAGTAGTACAATAACTGTATCCGTAAGGTGCTCCATTTGCATCGGAACTTTTCTGCACATAATACTTTACGGCATCCAATCCTTCATAAATCGCCGAATCATCATAACCGCTGTATTCATAATCCCGGTATTCAAACTGCTCTGTGATTTTTCGAAATTCCGATACTGCTGCATTGGTCAAAGACCAGTAAAACTCCGTACTACTCAAATCAAAAGCGATACCGTTATTCTTTCTGTCCTGATGGGAGGTATATCTGGAAAACTCCTCATCCTGGGTTTCCTCTTTGTACTCTGCCAATACAGAGGCTTCGTTTTGGGTCACACCGGCTTCTAACTCACTTCGCTCCAAAGAGGAATGATCCACGTAAAAGGAAAACTTATTGATTCCAAGAAGGATGATTCCCACCACGGCTACGCCAAAGCTGATGTGCCACCGCTTATTCTTTAAAAACTCCGCCTTTGGTGACAAACAAAGGGTCAAAGCGAAAAGCAAAACATACAGTGCTACTGCATAGGTGTTTTTAATAATTAAGTTTACACCCATGAGATAAACACCAAAGAGTCCCACCAAAATCAAAAGTCGCTTCCACTCTTTTTGTGACAAATCCTCAAAGGCTTCCGCCACTTCCACCAGGGCAATGCAGGCTACAAACAAAAAGGAAAAGCACCAGCGATTGGTCGCATAGGCAAAACCGTTTAACACCTTTCCGAAAAAGGGTACCATCATGATTACAACGCACATTACCAAAAAGGTGCGCAAATAGCGAAGACGTAAGGAGGTCTTTCTTAAAAATACCAACACAGTCGCCAAGATTGCCGGCAGGGAAAATCCCAAAAGGCGCCAGTCAATATTGTCATAGTCTGCGATTAAATCAAATCCGGTACGAATGTAATAGTTCAACGAATAGAACAAAGAAACACTACCACTGGAAGATCTTCCGCTTCCCATCATGTACAAAAGCACCGGCAACAAAATCACCATAGCCGGAAGCACTCCGATTACTGCCCGCACTGCCATGGCAAAAACCCAGCCTGTCAATTCCTTTGGCTTGGTTTTTCCACTGAGCTCAAATATGATTCGAACCACCATGTAGATGGCACATAGAAATGCCAACATATAAAGCCAATAGAAATTGGTAAGTGCAGTAAACATAACTGCAAGAACAAACAACTTGGAACTTCCCTTTTTACGGATACGCTCCATACCTGTCAAAAGCAAAGGGAAGTAAACCAAAGGCCAGACAAAGAAGGGATGGCGGGCAACATTTAACATTCCCCAAAAGCCGAAGGCATAGGACAGTGCTCCCAATAAAATATTTCGATCATTTTTATATCCGATTTCACGACAGTACACATAAAAAGCAATACCGGACAAGTACAAACGGAAGAGACTGACTCCGTCATAAAAATAACTCAAATATTTTACCGGTACAAAGGCACTTAACCACAACAAAGGGTCCCCGATGCCGTAATAGTGGAAATTGGTAAGAATGTCCGCACCTTCTCCAATGGAAAAATCCCACTGAGGGATCAAAAGTTTTCCTGTGGCAAAAAGATTTTGGGCAATCTCTCTTAGAAATGCTCCATAGTAACGGATGGCGCGATAATGCTGATAGTATCCGTCAATGACATAGGCAAAACTATGGTGTTTCAAAAAAAACAGAGAGTACACTCCTAAAGCACATATCACAAACCATAACGTATATTTTAATGTGAACTTTTTCATCTTTAGAGGTACTCCCTTCTCAAAAATACTGCACCATCAAACGATGATGCAGTATTCATACTCAACCTTATACTCTTTAAAACGATGTCTTATTTATTCTTTAATGTGGTGCTGCAATCAGAAGATACACTGATTTGACCTTTTTTGTTTTTCTTAATAGTATTCTTTTCTACCTTGTCAGTCTTTGCACCGCTGTATAAAAATACACCGTACTTTTTGTTCTTTGTGATAGTGTTCTTTGAAAGCTTCTTCACCTTTGCGCCGGTAGTAGCAGCCAAACCGTTTTGCTTGTTGCTGTTGATTGCGCATGATGAAAGTTTAACGGATGTTCCGCTATCCTGAACACGGATACCATCCTTGGTATTCTTTTCAATGGTGCATGAGGTAAGTGATGCGCTTCCCTTTGAAAGAACAGATACACCATGTTTCTTGTTTGAGTATACCTTTGTGTATTTCAAGTTTGAGCAAGCAGCTGACTTACGAATCATAATACCGGTATCGCTGTTGCCGTATACAAGATTTAACTTCTTAGCAGAACCCTTCATCTGAAGAGTGGTCTTTGTTCCATCGGCAACAACACCATACTTCTTGTTGGAGTAAATCTTGTTATTGTTTCCGATTACTGCAGATGACTTAGAGTAGACACCTACACCGGAAGCCTTCTTTGAACCATAAATCGTACAACCACTCATAGCCTTTAATTTTGACTTGTTGCTGACATGTACGTTGTCTTCTTTGTTCTTGTAAATCTTACAATTGGTCAATGATTTTACAGTACAGCTTGCGTTGATATTTACGCCGGCTTTTCCGTTGTTGTTGATGGTAACGCCGGAAATTTTCTTTGCTGTACAGTTTGTATTTAACATAATACCGTGGTTGGTATTCTTGGCAATCTTTCCACCATTTACAGAAATGGTTGCGTAAGGTCTGGCACCAATTCCGTGGTCACCGTTGGATTCAATCGTACAAGAATTTACGGTAACGGTTACCTTTGCACTCTTTGAACCACAAGGTGCGATACCACATCCCTTTGCATTGTTAGAAAGGGTAGCATTGGAAATCGTTGCACTTGCTCCGTCGTACACACCGATTCCTGCTGCGTTACTATCGTCATTTCCGGAACGTTTTCCGTTATCACAGAAGCTTCCGCCATTTACGGTAAGCTTACTCTTGCTTCCTGAATCTCTGACACCACTCCAGTAGTTGGAATCTACGGTACAGTTGTTTAAGGTTACTACTGCATTTTCCATGCTGACACCAAATCCACCGGTACTCTTTCCAAGTGTGGTATTGGATACGGTAAGGCCAGCGGTACAACCCTTTGCGAATAAGTTGTGATTCTTGTTTGAAGTAATATTTGAATCTGAAATAGAACCTGCTGCTGATGCCTGGTAGTTTACGCCATATCCGCTATTGGAAGTAGCTGTTACTTTTGAAAATGTATTTGAAGCAGATGTAGTATAAATACCATCATCACTGTTGTTTTTTACAGTAGCTCCGTTGATGGTTACTGTGTTACAACCAGCCAAGCGAAGTCCCTGTGCGCCACATCCGCTAACTGTTACATTGGTCAATGAAACATTGGTACATCCGTTTAAGTTGATGCCGGATTCTGCAGCACCGGATACAGTAACATTTTCCAATACAACGGTAGGATTCGGAACATCTGCAGGACTGTAAACGGCATTTTTACCACCTGCGAATGTTGCATTTTTAATGGTGATAGAAGGAGTATTAAAAAGTCTCAAAGACTGATATCCACTCTGTCCGTTCCAAGTACCACCTTCAATAGTAACGCCTGTGGAAATAGAACCACTGGCTGACACATATAAAATGGGATTGGAACCACTTCCTGTAATGGTAGCTCCTGTAGCGGTAATCTTTAAATCACCTGCGCCATCAATCATAGCTCCACCACATGTATAAGTACCGGGTGCGATGGTAATGTCATTTTCACCATTTTGAACTGCTGCTTCTAATTCTGCCTCAATATCTCCGGAACCACTTCCAATGGTAGTCGCTGCATCCGCTTTTACCCCGGGTGCAATCAAAAATACAACAGCCGCAAACGCTGTTAATAATCCAAGTTTCAAACCTTTCATATTTCTCCTCCTTTTACCCTTTCTAAAACGTGTTATAAGTGATGATATTATATCATACTATTTTTTTCTTTTCCAATGCATCCGCAATACGGTCAATGTTTTTCCCGTCGCTGTATTCATTAATGGATGCGTAGTTCTTTCGATAGGTTTCACTGCGCAAGGAATCCAGGCAAATCTTTCCGTCCTCAATCACCTTTGCGATTTCTTTTTCCAAAGCATCTTCATCAAAGACACGAGGTCCGATGTACTCCTCATCCTTTGGAATCAACTCACCGGTTTCTTCTTCATAGCGTTCCAAATCCGGCTGATAGAAAATCACTCCGCCACCCTGATAAAAGGTGTTATAGCAAACAGAGGAATAATCCGTGATTAACAGTTTGCCAATTTCCAACACTTCGGAAATCGGTTTTTTCCAAAGCTTATCAGACAATGAAGTATTGGCGCAGTGCTCCAACATCTTAGGATGGGGTACAATGATAATATCCTCCTCCGGAAGATGCTTCTTTAACATCTCATAAACCGCCATCACATTGTGATAGTACTGAGAGTTTTCAAATTCCTGAATCTGTTCCTCATAGGTTTTCCAGGTCAACATAATGACAGCCTTGTCCGGAGCGTCATTATGGATATGCTCGTAATCAATCATACTGAAAATAGGAAGGCCGGTATTTAATACCTGCTCCTCGTAAAGTCCCAGCATGTCGCAGCAAACATCTCGTTCTTTTTCACTGCCTACAATTAAGTATGCCGGCTCGCTCTCTTTTCCTTTTACAAAGGAAGAAGTAGGGCCCTGCTGTTTCATGTAGGTAACTCCATGCTGCAAAAATACGAAGGGGTGTTCCACCGCAGATAGACGAATAAAACGGTTGTTGGAACGAAGCAATGTCACATGGGCGGGAGCCTCTGTGGAGATAAAATAATTTACTCTAAACAAAAGCCAATAGTACTTTAAAGAGAATTTCTTTACGACGTTCTTTTTATCTTTAATTCGTTCATAATCCGCTGAAGTGGCATCGATAATGAAATAGCAATCCGACTTCTTTCGATCCCTTGCTGTTTCAAACAGTTCAAAGGTTCCCTCCTCGGCTTTGGAAGAAAACTTTTCATAGAAGAGGCACACGTTTCGACGAGCCTTCTTGGAACGACGTTTTCCGATGCGATACAGCAAACCGGAAACCAATGAGCTTTCCATAAAACGAAACCACAGGCTGTGTTCCACTTCTTCCATAGGGCGTTTTACAATAGCAAAGTTTCCTCGCTCCGTACGGCGAAGGTGAATAGCAAAACCTTTGTAATAACAGCTCTTGTAAGGAGCGTAAAAGCTTCGGACATTTTCCTTTACCTGCTTTAATGCAATTCGAAAAGGAATGTCTCTTCCGTTTACACAAACCATCATATTTAACATGTTGTTGATCTGG
>JAILJP010000030.1 GCA_024694625.1 Lachnospiraceae bacterium
CTCGTACCGACATCTGAAAAAGACATGCTTCTTTTTTTCTAAGCTCGCTATAAAACGCTCGGCTCACCTTGAGTTATGAGAAAGCGCATATTTTAATCTATTCAAGTCTTTGTCAGGCACACATCTTGCGGCAGAAATGTAAATTCTTGTACGAACACAAAAGAATAAAAGATGCGAGTATAGTATCTAGAGTTTCTTCATCCGCAGACAAAACAGCGGGTGGGAGGGGCAAGCCCAGGGGGATATATAGAAAGATACTGTGAATGGTAAGGATACGCATTGTAAAAATGGGCAGAAGGGGAAAAGAAAAATCCCCTCTTGTGGTTAAGCAGAAATTTTCCTATAATAGTTAGGCAGGTTAATTTTAGACCCTAAATGAATTTATACATATATGGAGGAGTACGAATGAAAGTATTAGTTATTAACTGCGGAAGCTCATCTTTAAAGTATCAGGTGATTGATTCCGACAGCGAGAAAGTTTTAGCAAAAGGACTTTGCGAAAGAATCGGAATTGACGGACGTCTTGTATACCAGAACGTAGACAAGGGATTGGATAAAGAAATCACAGAAGCTCCCATGCCTACCCATAAAGAAGCAGTTCAGATGGTATTGGATGCTTTGGTAAATGATAAGACCGGTGCACTTTCTGACCTTTCTGAAATTGAAGCAGTAGGACATCGTGTGGTACATGGTGGTGAGAAATTTACTTCATCTGTAGTAATCAACGAAGAAGTAATTTCTGCTGTAGAAGAGTGTAACGATTTAGCACCTCTTCACAATCCTGCAAACATCATCGGTATTCGTGCATGCCAGGCATTGATGCCTAACGTACCTATGGTTGCTGTATTTGATACTGCTTTCCATCAGACCATGCCTGCAAAGGCTTATATGTATGGTGTTCCTTATGAATGCTATGAAAACTATAAAGTACGTAAATATGGTTTCCACGGTACTTCACACAGCTTTGTATCTAAGCATGTAGCTGAATTAAACGGAACCGATTATGACAAGACAAAGACCATCGTTTGCCACCTTGGTAACGGAGCATCTATCTGTGCAGTAGAAAACGGAAAGTCTGTTGATACTTCCATGGGTCTTTCTCCTTTGGAAGGTCTTATTATGGGAACCCGTTCCGGAGATATCGATCCTTCTGCAGTAGAATTTATTGCAAAGAAGGAAAACTTGGATTTTGCCGGAGTTATGAATCTCTTAAACAAGAAATCCGGTGTAGAAGGAATTTCAGGTGTTTCTTCTGACTTCCGTGATTTGAAGGCTGCTTCTGATGAAGGAAACGAAAAAGCTCAGCTTGCAATCGAGATGTTCTGCTATAGAGTAGCAAAATACGTTGGTTCTTACATTACTGCTATGAACGGTGTTGATGTAATCGCATTTACCGCTGGTATCGGCGAAAACACCGGATGGCTTCGTGAAAAGGTTTGTAACTACTTTGGTTACCTTGGTGTGAAGTTGGATGCTGAGGCAAATAAGGTTGCAGGAGAGGATAAGTTGATCTCTTCCGCTGATTCAAAAGTAAAGGTTTATTGCGTTCCTACCAACGAAGAATTGGCAATCGCAAGAGAAACCGTTGCATTGGTATAAAAAGTCTCGAAAAAGTGTATTTTTTGATTGACAAGAGCTGGTTGTGTCAGTATAATTGGATTGTTGCGGATTGGAGACTGTTATGAAGTTAGAATTATCTTTTTTATTGGAAAAAGAAAATGAGACGACGGATGTTTCGGTTTCTTACGATATGACGGAAATCTCCATTGGAGGTACGACATACAAAAGGTCTGCGTCAGAACCTTTCAATTTAACCTTCTACAATGATGAAGGCAAAAAGTTATATGTCAGCGGTAGCACAAAGGTTTCTTATGTAAGTCCTTGTGACCGATGCTTGGAAGATGTGGAAGTATCCGTTCCGGTCAAGATTTCTGAGGAATTTGATATTTCAGATGTTACATTTTCATGTAACGAAGAGGAAGGTGTGATTTGCATTCAAGATAACGAATTGGATGTGGATTGTTTAGTGGTAAATGAGATTCTTGTGAACTGGCCTACAAAGGTTCTTTGCAAGGAAGATTGCAAGGGGATTTGTCCTGTATGCGGCAAGAACCGTAATCTTTATGATTGCGGATGCGATACCGTGGTATTGGATCCCAGGATGCAACAGTTTCAAGATGTTTTCAAAGATTTTAAGGAGGTGTAAAGAATATGTCTATTTGTCCTAAGAACAAATCTTCAAAAGGAAGAAGAGATAAGAGAAGAGCAAACTGGAAAATGAGCGCTCCCACTTTGGTTAAATGTTCTAAGTGTGGTGAACTTATGATGCCCCACAGAGTTTGCAAGAACTGTGGTTCTTACAACAAGCGTGAGATTATTGCTCAGGACTAATCTTACAACTCCTATTGATATGAAATGAACCCTTAAAGGCGATTGTCTTTAAGGGTTTTTTGTTTCTATATTGCTTGCTTTTGACCTTAATATATAGTATATTTCATAGAGTGGCATAAGGGAAAATGTCACTGTCAGGAGGCGAAAGATATGAGTGAACGTACCAGAGTTGCAGTTGACGCCATGGGTGGAGACTACGCACCTTCTGAAATCGTTAAAGGAGCTGTCGCTGCTCTGAATCGAAATGAAAATATAGAAGTTACTTTGGTGGGGGATGAAACTTCCATTAAAGAAGAATTAAATAAGTATGATTCTTACCCCACAGATCGGGTTCGTATTCTTCCTACTACGGAAGTAATTGAGACTGCAGAACATCCCGTAAATGCCATTAAAAAGAAAAAAGATTCTTCCATGGTAGTGGGATTGAAAGAAGTAAAACTGAAAAATGCTGATGCCTTTGTTTCCTGTGGAAATTCCGGGGCATTGCTTGTTGGCGGTCAGTTGGTTGCAGGTAGAATCAAGGGAATTAAGCGTGCACCCTTTGCACCTTTGATTCCTACAGAAAAAGGCGTATCTTTGATTTTAGACTGTGGTGCCAATGTAGATGCGAGAAGTGACCATTTGGTACAGTTTGCCCGCATGGGTTCTATTTATATGGAACATGTTATGGGAGTGAAAAATCCCAAGGTTGCCATTGTAAACATTGGAGCAGAAGAGGAAAAGGGAAATGCCCTTGTAAAAGAGACGTTTCCGCTTTTAAAAGAATGCAAAGATATTAATTTCGTTGGTTCTGTAGAAGCCAGAGATATTCCCAAAGGCGATGTAGATGTCATTGTCTGCGAAGCCTTTGTGGGAAACGTTATTTTAAAACTGTATGAGGGCTTGGCTTCAACATTGGTTCATGTAATTAAAAAAGGTTTGATGAGTACCTTGATTTCAAAAATCGGTGCTGCTATGGCATTGCCTGCATTGAAGAAAACACTGAAAAGCTTTGATGCATCTGAATATGGCGGAGCTCCACTTTTGGGATTGAACGGTCTTGTAGTAAAGGCCCATGGTTCTGCCACCTCGAAAGAGATTGCCAATGCCATCGAACAGTGCGTGACCTTTAAAGAACAAAATATTACTGAAATGATTACAAAAAGTTTAAATACGGAAGAAGATAATTAGGAGGAAGAAAAATGGAATTTGAAACATTGAAAAGAATTATTGCAGAAGTATTAAACGTTGATGAGGCTGAGATTACGAAAGAGACTACTTTCATTGATGATTTGGGAGCAGATTCTTTGGACGTATTCCAGATTATTATGGGCGTAGAAGAAGAACTTGATATTGAGGTGAATTCTGATGACGCCGAAAAGATTGTTACCGTTGGAGATGCAGTAGATTTGATTAAGAAAACGGTAGGTTAATCGGTTTATAAAATTTTTTACTACGATTCAGAAAAGCCCTTTTTACAAGGGTTTTTTTGAACGTTAAGAAAAGGATGAATTTTGACGAATTTAAATGAATTTGAGAAAAAAATAAAATATGAATTTCAAGATAAAAGTCTTTTAAAACATGCGTTGATTCATTCCTCATATGCCAACGAAAAGCATATGAAGAAGTTCTCTGACAACGAAAAACTGGAGTTTTTGGGTGATGCGGTATTGGAGCTGGTATCCAGTGAATTCTTGTATCATACCTATACAAAAATGTCAGAGGGTGATTTATCAAAGTTGCGTGCTTCTTTGGTATGTGAGCCTACCTTGGCTTATTGTACCAAAGCCATTGATTTGGACCGTTATGTCTTCTTGGGAAAAGGAGAGGAACAAACGGGAGGACGTCAAAGAAAATCCATTCTTTCCGATGCTTTAGAAGCTGTAATTGGAGCTATTTTTTTGGATGGTGGAATTGAGCCGGCAAAGGCTTTTATCTTAGAATTTATACTTACAGACATTGAACACAAGCGTCTGTTTCATGATAGTAAAACCACGCTTCAGGAGGTTACCCAGGCTATGTTTGGAAAAGGGGTGACCTATGTGGTTGTTTCCGAGTCCGGACCCGATCATGCGAAAGAGTATGGAGTAAAAGCTCTTGTGGACGAAGAAGTGCTTGGCGAGGGAGTAGGCTCTTCTAAAAAATCTGCAGAGCAGGAAGCTGCTTATCAGGCGTTGTTAAAACTCCATATGGAAAACAAGATTAATATTGTGAATTAAATAATAGGGTAGAGGTAAAGAATGTATCTTAAAAGTATAGAGTTGCACGGATTTAAATCCTTTGCAAATAAAATTGTGTTGGAATTCCATAACGGAATTACAGGTATTGTAGGTCCAAACGGATCCGGAAAAAGTAATATTTCCGATGCGGTTCGTTGGGTATTGGGCGAACAGTCTGCAAAGCAGCTTCGTGGTGCTTCCATGCAGGACGTTATTTTTGCCGGTACGGAAAACCGCAAACCTTTAAGCTTTTCTTATGTTGCCATTACTATGGACAACTCCGATCATTTGCTTCCCATTGATTATGATGAAGTAACGGTAGCACGTCGTGTGTATCGTTCCGGTGAATCTGAGTATTTGTTAAACGGTACACCTTGCCGTTTGAAGGACGTAAATGAACTTTTTTATGATACCGGTATTGGTAAAGAGGGGTATTCCATTATCGGACAGGGTCAGATTGAACGTATTTTGTCTGGTAAACCGGAAGAACGAAGAGAACTCTTTGATGAAGCCGCAGGTATTGTAAAGTTTAAAAAGAGAAAAGCCGCTGCGCAAAAGCAGTTGGATCAGGAACAGGAAAACCTGGTACGTGTAAACGATATTTTAGGTGAGTTGGAACGTCAGGTTGGACCTTTGGAACGTCAGGCGGAAACTGCCAAAGAATATTTAAAGAAAAAAGAGCAGTTAAAGACCTTAGATGTCAATATGTTTTTGATTGAGATTGAGCGTTTGACTGAGGAATTACAGGAAATCACGAAGAATGCCAACGTAGCTCAGGAACAATTGGCGGATACCAATGAGGAAAACGAAAAAATCAAAGCTAGATACGCCTCATTGGAAGAAGAAATCGAAAAGATGGATGAAAAGATTGAGTCCATCCGTAAAGAACAAAATGAGTCTACCTTGGCAAAGGGTAAATTGGAGACTCAGATTCAGTTGTTGGAAGGCCAGATTAAAATGGCAGAGTCTTCCGATGAAAACCTGGAAATGCGTCGTGGAGCCATCCTTGCAGAACAGGAAGATCATCAGGAAGAAAAAGACAAATACTTAAAAGAAAAAGAAGAACTGGAAAAGCTTTTGGAAGAAGCGGTAGGACGTTTGCAAAAAGCAAAGGATTATTTCCAGAATATTGAAGATGAAATTGCCCGCTGCAATAGCGGAATTGAAAATAATCAAAAGGAAATTATGGACCTTTTGAATAAAAAGGCAACCATTAAATCCGAAGAACAGCGTTTCAATACCATGTTGGAACAGACCAACATCCGAAAAGCCCAGTTGAATCAGCGTTTGCTGGCCAGAAAAACAGAGGAGGATTCCTTCTCTTTGGCTGAAGCAAAGGCGAAAGAAGAATACGACGGCGTTACCAAAGAACTGGAGGATTTGAAGACAAAGGAATCCTCTATGCAGAAGGAAATCATATCCTTCCGTGGAAAGTTAAAAGACGCAAATATTTCTTCTTTAAATAAGCAAAAGGATTTGACGGGAAAACAGTCTCGTTTGGAATCTTTGAAAAACATTGCAGAACGTTATGATGGTTACGGCAATGCCATTAAAAAGGTTATGGATCAAAAGTCAAACAACAAGGGCTTACTTGGTGTTGTTGCGGATTTGATTCATGTAGACAAAAAATATGAAACCGCCATTGAGACAGCTCTCGGCGGAAACATTCAAAATATTGTTACCGAAGATGAAGAGACGGCAAAGAAAATGATTTCCTATTTGAAGGAGAATCATTTTGGTCGTGCTACCTTTTTACCTTTAACTTCTGTGGACGGCAGAGGAAACTTCAAAAAGCGTGAAGTGTTGGATGAAAAAGGTGTCATCGGACTTGCCAATGAATTGGTGGATTGCGATAAGAAGTACGATGGTGTTTTGGCTTACTTAATCGGTCGAGTGGTTGTGGTAGAACATATTGACCACGCTATTGCCTTAGCTAGAAAGAATAATTATTCCCTTCACATTGTTACCTTGGAAGGTGAATATTTAGCACCCGGTGGTTCTATGGCCGGTGGTTCCTTTAAACATAAAGGAAACCTTTTAAGCAGAAACCGTGAAATTGAGCAGTTAGAAAAAGAAATTGCTTCCATTGAAAAAGAAGTAGATGAATTAAAACTACGTCAGGAAGAATTGGATACTGCCATTGCGTTACACACCGATGACTTAAAAGAATTACAGAGTGAGATTTCAGAGAAAGCCCTTGCACAAAACACTGCGAAGTTAAACTACGAAAGAGCGGTTGCTCAAAAAGAGGAAAGCTTAAAAGTAGCAAAGACTTTGCACGAAGAAGGGGCGGATATCGAAAAACAGATTCATGAAATTGATGCCGGAAAGAAACAGATTGTTCTGGACATGGAAGAGGCAGAAAATCGTGAAGAAGTATTAAAGAAAGAAATACAGCAGTTCCAGGAAAAACTGGATGAGCAGACCTATATGGAAACTTCTGCTAACCGAAACGTTGCGGAGGTTCAGGTAGAAGAAGCCCAGGCAAGACAGAACCTTTCCTTTGTGGATGAAAATCTTTCCCGTGTGGAAAATGAATTACAAAAAGACCAAAGAGATTTGGATGATTTAGATCGTCAGTCCAAGGAAGCAAAGACCGATGCCCAGAGAAAACGAAATGATATTGAGTCAATTAAGGCTACCATTTCTGCTGCAGATGACAGCTTTAAGGCATTGGAAGATGAGTTAAAGTCTTCTTTGGAACACAAAGAAGAAATGTCCAAAACCTATAAGGGATTCTTTGATAAAAAAGAAGAGATTTCCAAGGAAATCACCAGATTGGAAAAGGAAATCTATCGTTTGGATACTCAAAGAGAAAAGGCACAGGATGCCATTGAGTATCAAAACAATTACATGTGGAATGAATACGAATTAACCCTTCATGCAGCTATGGAATTGAAGAATCCAGAGCTTACCAACGGAGATGAGATGAAAAAGACCATTTCCGGATTACGTGATGACATTCGTCGTATGGGAAATGTTAACGTTAATGCTATTGAAGAGTTTAAGGAGATTTCCGCCCGCTATACCTTCTTAAAGACTCAGCATGACGATTTGATTGAGTCTGCAGAACGCTTAACGGGAATCATTGATGAGTTGGATCAGGGAATGAGAGAACAGTTCTCTGCTCGATTTAAGGATATTCAAAGAGAGTTTGACAAAGCCTTTAAAGAGTTGTTTGGTGGCGGAAAGGGTACTTTGGAACTGGTAGAAGGAGAAGATATCCTTGAAACCGGTATTAAGATTGTTGCCCAGCCCCCGGGAAAGAAACTTCAAAATATGATGCAGCTTTCCGGTGGTGAGAAGTCATTGACTGCCATTGCACTTTTGTTCGCTATCCAGAATTTGAAGCCTTCACCTTTCTGTCTTTTGGACGAGATTGAGGCGGCGCTGGATGATTCCAACGTAGATCGATTTGCAAAATACTTAAATAAACTTACAAAGAATACACAGTTTATTATTATCACCCACCGTCGTGGTACTATGACGGCTGCGGATCGTTTGTATGGTATTACCATGCAGGAGAAGGGGATTTCCACCCTTGTTTCTGTTAACTTGATTGAAAATGATTTAGAGGACTAACTTATGGGAGAAGAAAAAAAGGGATTTTTTCAAAAGCTTATTGAAGGTCTTACAAAAACCAGAGATTCCTTTGTAAAAAACATGGATTATGTCTTCCGTGGATTTACCAATATTGACGATGAGTTTTACGAGGAATTGGAAGAAATTTTGATCTCCGGTGATATTGGTGTTCGCACCACAGAGGAGATTTTGGAAGAACTTCAGAGCAAAGTAAAAGAACAAAAAATCAAAGAACCTGCAGACTGCAAAGAACTTCTGATTGAAAGCATTAAAGAACAGATGGATATCGGAGATGCTGCCTATGAGTTCGAAAACAAAACATCCGTTATTTTGGTTGTTGGTGTAAATGGTGTAGGAAAAACCACCACCATTGGCAAACTGGCGTCCAAGTTTAAAAACAGCGGGAAGAAAGTGGTATTGGCTGCCGCAGATACCTTCCGTGCTGCTGCAGGGGACCAGTTGAAAGAATGGGCAAATAGAGCAGGTGTAGAAATTATCGGTGGACAGGAAGGAAGCGATCCTGCTGCGGTAGTTTATGATGCACTTCAGTCTGCCAAGGCGAAAAAAGCGGATATTCTTTTGATTGATACCGCAGGAAGATTGCACAATAAGAAAAACTTGATGGATGAACTTGGAAAAATCAATCGTATTGTATCCAAGGAATACCCCGATGCCTATCGGGAAACATTGGTTGTAGTGGATGCCACCACAGGACAAAATGCTTTGGTTCAGGCCAAGGAGTTTTCTGAAGTTACGGATTTGTCCGGTATCGTTTTAACCAAGATGGATGGTTCCGCAAAGGGCGGAATTGCCGTTGCCATTCAGTCTGAACTTCATATTCCGGTTAAGTATATCGGAGTAGGAGAAACGGTAGATGATTTGGAAAAATTCAATGCCAACGACTTCGTTGAAGCATTGTTTTATACAAAGGAAAATGCTTAATTATTAAGCAGGGAAAGAAGGAAAAAAGATGTTAGAGAAAAAAGATTTTGACGAGGCTTGTAGTGTCGTAGATAAGGTTCGTTTGGAAACCAAACTTATCTACAGCGAATTCATGAGTGAAAAAACGGGAGCAAATGTTTATTTGAAACCGGAAAATATGCAGTTTACCGGAGCTTATAAGCTACGTGGTGCATATTACAAAATCAGTACATTGACAGAAGAAGAAAGAAATCGTGGATTAATTACCGCATCTGCGGGAAATCATGCTCAGGGTGTGGCTTATGCAGCGAAAAAATACGGAGTAAAGGCTACGATTGTAATGCCTACCACCACACCGCTTATTAAGGTAAACCGTACCAAGAGTTACGGGGCAGAAGTGGTTTTGGTTGGAGATGTCTATGATGAGGCCTGTGAATATGCGTTAAAGCTTGCAAAAGAGAAGGGCCTTACCTTTATTCATCCCTTTGATGATTTGGCTGTAGCGACCGGTCAGGGTACCGTTGCAATGGAAATTATCAAAGAGCTTCCTTTGGTGGATTATATTTTGGTTCCCATCGGTGGCGGCGGATTGGCAACAGGTGTATCTACTTTGGCGAAGTTGATCAATCCAAAGATTAAAGTCATTGGTGTTGAACCTACCGGAGCTGCTTGTATGAAAGCATCTTTGGAAAAGGGAGAAGTAGTTACCTTACCTACAGCAAATACCATTGCTGACGGTACTGCCGTAAAGACCCCTGGAAAGAATATTTTCCCTTATTTGAAAAAGAACATTGATGATATTATCACCGTAGATGATGATGAATTAATCGGTGCGTTCTTGGATATGGTAGAGAATCACAAAATGATCGTGGAGAATTCCGGATTATTGACCTTTGCTGCAGCAACCAAGTTAAATGCTAAGGGCAAGAACGTAGTTTGTATTCTCTCCGGTGGAAACATGGACGTTATTACCATGTCTTCCGTTGTTCAGCAGGGATTGATTTTCAGAGACCGTATCTTTACTGTTTCTGTCTTGCTTCCTGACAAGCCGGGCCAGTTGGCAGAAGTATCTAAGACCATTGCGGAAGTACAGGGAAATGTAATCAAATTAGAGCATAACCAGTTTGTATCCACCAACCGTAATGAGGCTGTGGAACTTCGAATTACCTTAGAAGCTTTTGGAAAGGAACACAAGGGACAGATTATGGAAGCCTTGGATAAAGGCGGATATAAGCCAAAGATTGTTCGTACAAGTTTATAAAATGAAAAAGAATGATATCATTTTAATTTTAATTTTATTATGTATAGGAGGAGCCGGATTTTTTGTGCTGAATCTCACAAAAGATTCCGGCTCTATTGTTAATGTAAGTATTGATGGAAAGTTAACCGATACCTATGATCTGTCCGTGGACGCTACCTACGAAATTACAGGTTATGACGGTGGCAAAAACACCCTTGTTATTAAGGACCATGAAGCTTATATGACGGAAGCGGACTGCCCGGATCAGGTTTGCGTGAAAACCGGAAAGATTCATAGAGTGGGGGAAAGTATTGTATGCCTACCCCATAGAGTGGTAGTGGAAATATCAAAGGAAGGAGAAGAGGCTGAAGTCGATACGGTCAGCCAATAGTTATGAAGTCAAAAAAGATAGCCTATTACGGGCTTTGCATCGCCCTTGCCTTTGTGCTTAGCTATGTGGAAAGCTTATTTCCTACTTTTATAGCGGTTCCCGGAGTAAAGCTTGGTCTTACCAATTTGGTGGTTTTGATCGCTTTGGTGAAAATCGGGAAAAAAGATGCATTTTTTATAAATATGATACGTATTTTATTGGTGGGGTTTACATTTGGAACGGCCTTTTCTTTGCTTTACAGCTTTGCCGGCGGAATCTTAAGCTTCCTTGTAATGATGCTGTTTTATGGGAAAAATCAGTTTTCTGTAATTGGGGTTTCCGTGGCCGGTGGAGTGGCACACAATGTGGGACAGATTTTAGTGGCTATGATGGTATTGGAAAGTAAGGCTTTGGTTTACTACCTTCCGGTGTTGATTCTATCCGGAACCCTTGCGGGAGTCGTGGTAGGAATCCTTTGTGGAGAGGTAGTAAAGCGACTGCCAAATCATACTTCGTAGATTATAATGTGAGTTTTTCTAATGTTTCGTAAAAACTGGGATAGGAGATGTTTACGCATTCACTTTGTAATAAGGTGGTTTCACCTTGGGCGCAAAGTCCTGCAATAGCAAATGCCATGGCGATGCGATGATCCAAATGAGTATGAATGGTTGCTCCGTAAAGGGGCTCAGAACCAAATTCATTGGAATTTCCGTGAATAATCATTCCGTCATCAGTGCCTTCACAAGATACCCCCATAGCTTTTAAGTTTTCAATTACTGTATCAATTCGATTGGTTTCTTTTACTTTTAATTCCGCAGCATCTTTTATAATGGTATCTCCTTGTGCACAGGCTGCCATAACTGCAATTACCGGAATTTCATCAATCAAAGTGGGAATGATATCCCCTTCAATTATGGTTCCCTTTAATTCAGAGGATGTAATATGTAAATCGCAGACTTCTTCGCCGGAAACTATGCGTTTGTTTAATAATTCCAAAGAAGCACCCATGGCTTGAGCTACAGATATAATGCCGGCTCTGGTGGGATTGGTATTTACGTTTTTAATAAAAAGATCTGCGTTTTTGCAGATGGCTCCTGCAACGATGAAATAGGCGGCAGAGGAAATGTCTCCGGGAATGTCTATTTTTTGTCCCTGCAGGTTGGGGTTTGGTAAGATGGTTGCCTCACAACCCTTGGATGTTACTGTTGCTCCAAAGCCCTTTAGCATAAGCTCTGTATGATTTCTGGATAATACCGGTTCTGTTACAGATGTTTTATCGTCGGCATATAATCCGGCCAACAAAACGCAGGATTTTACCTGTGCAGATGCAACCGGAGACTCATAAGAAATCCCGTGAAGTCCATTTGTAGCAGGGGAAATGAAAAGAGGAGCGCAGTCATTTCCTTTTTTGGATGAAATGCTGGCGCCCATTTCTTTCAGTGGAGTCATAATGCGTTTCATGGGACGGCTTTGGATAGATTCATCTCCGTTTAGTTCGCTTTGGAACTTTTGTCCTGCCAAGATACCACTGATGAGTCGGGTGGTGGTTCCACTGTTTCCTACATCTAACACCCGGGTGGGAGCAGTAAGTCCGAAAAGACCTTTGCCGTGAATAATCACATGGTCATTTTCATGGGAAATATCAATCCCCATAGAGCGAAAACAGTTCATAGTGGAGATACAATCCGCTCCGTTTAAAAATCCGTTTAATTCCGTGATTCCACTGGAGATGGCACCAAACATCACACCACGGTGGGAAATGGATTTATCTCCGGGAACGGTAAGTTCACCTTTTAGTTGCTTTGTATTTGTAATCTTTTTTTCCATAACAGTTCCTTTATATGTCAGTTCTTTAGTATGTCTCGTGAATAAAATATCCGTTTTGTTTTAAAATGGTTTTTGTTTTTTCCAAAGATTCAAAGGATTCTACCTCGATATGTAGAGCTCCTTGAATAAATTCTCGGCTGTTGATGATGCCGATGTTTTTTAAATTGATGTTTTCTGCTGCCAATAGAGTAGCAACCTTTGCAATCATACCGGTTTCATCCTTTAAGTCACAGTAAAGCTCAAAACATACCGGAAGGACGCCGGTTTTTCTCATAGGCAAAGAATCACGATAGTCTTTTGCGGATGTAAACAATTCCATTAAAGCAGTTTCATCGCTGGTAGAAATGGCATTTTTGAAACTGTCCAATTGTTTTGTGTACAAGGAAATCAGTTTCAGGATTTCCTCTTTGTTTTCAACACAAATGTTTTGCCACATAATAGGGGAGGAAGAAGAGATTCTGGTAATGTCCTTAAATCCTCCGGCAGCGATGGTTTTTAAAATACTGTCTTGGGTTTCGTTTTCCTTTACCAGATTTACCAAAGCGGCACTCATAACATGGGGGAAATGAGAAATTGCGGCAGTGGCAAAATCATGAGTCTGATATGACATGGTAATGGGAATGGACTTTAATTCTTTCACAAAGTTGGCAAATTCCGAAATCAAATCCATATTGGTGTTTTCATCCGAAGTCAAAATATAGTAGGCATTTTCCATTAAAAGTGATGCGGAATGACTGTAGCCGATTTTTTCCGAACCGGTCATGGGATGTCCTCCTATAAATTGAGAGGATAGGCCAAGGAATTGGATTTCTTTGTGAATATCACCTTTTACGCTTCCTACGTCTGTAAGGATACAGTTTTTTTGTAAAAAAGGTTTTAGCTTTCTAACATAATCAATATTGATTTTTACAGGGGAGCATAAAAAGATTAGATCAAAAGAACCAAATTCCTCCAAAGGTAAAAAATCATTGTTTCGAATAACGCCTTCATTGTAGGCATCTATAAGAGTCTCTTTATGAAATGCATGTGCATATATTTTTACGGTGGGATCGTATTCCAAAATTGCTTTTGCAATGGAACCTCCGATGAGTCCCAATCCGATAAATCCAACAGTTTTTATTTTCACGGTTATTTCCTCCAAATCCTTTCCTATTTTATCGTATTTATAAGGATTTTTAAAGGTTTAGCGCTTTACAGTAATAAAATTAGAAAAAAAAGAATATTTCACGTTGTTTTCTGAAAGTAAGTTGTGTAAAATTGAATTAACAGATTAAACATACGATCGAGGCATGAATTGCGTAAAACTTTTTGCTGGAATCGTAGGAAATGGGGGACCGGAAATGAAGGTATTTACAACAGACAAAATTCGTAACATTGTGTTATTGGGACATTCCGGAGCAGGTAAGACTTCTTTGGTTGAGTCTATGGCTTTTTTATCCGGAATGACGAATCGAATCGGAAAAGTGGATGACGGGAATACAATCAGTGATTTCGATGCACAGGAAATCAAACGGAAGCTTTCCATTCAAACTTCCCTTATTCCTATTTTGTGGGAGGATTGCAAGTTAAATATTTTGGATACACCTGGTTCTATTGACTTTGTGGGAGAGGTGGAAGAGGCCTTGACTGCTGCCGATGCTGCGGTGATTGTGGTCTCTGGTAAAGACGGAATAGGAGTTGGTACCAGACTTGCTTGGGAAAAATGTGAGAAATATCATTTGCCTCGTATGTTTTATGTAACGGGTATGGATATGGATGACGTTTCCTATAAGCAGGTCATTTTAGATTTACAGGAACTTTATGGAAAACGCATTGCTCCTTTTCATTTACCTATTCGTGAAGGAGGAGAATTTGTTGGATATGTAAACGTTATCCAGCAAAGAGCGAAGCGCTGGAAAGAAGACGGAACGGTAGAAAAGATGGACGTTCCTGATTATTCCATGGAATACTTGGAAACCTATCGAGAAGCCTTGATGGAATCAGTGGCAGAAACATCAGAAGAATTAATGGATCGCTACTTTAACGGAGAAGAATTTTCCGATGATGAAATCCGTCAGGCGTTAAGAGTAAATGTAGCAGAAGGAAGCATTGTACCGGTATTGATGGGTTCCAACATTCTTAATCGTGGTATGTATACCTTGATGGTAGATATGGTGAAATATCTGCCTGGACCGGATAAGCGGGAGTGTGCAGGTATTAATGCAAAATCCAATGATGTGTTTGAAGCCAATTACGATTTTGCAAAGACCAAATCTGCCTATGTATTTAAAACCATTGTGGATCCTTTTGTAGGAAAGTATTCCTTGATTAAAGTAAACTCCGGTGTACTTAAAACTGATGACGTTTTATTTAATCATCACAAAGATACAGAAGAAAAAATCGGGAAGCTCTATGTGTTGACCGGTTCCAAAGCTGAGGAAGTAAAGGAACTTCATGCTGGTGATATTGGGGCATTAAGCAAGCTTTCCAAGGTGGCTACTACGGATTCTCTTTCCACAAAATCCAATCCGATTTTATACATTCGAACCGGAATCCCTACACCTTATACCTGTATGAGATACAAACCGGTGAACAAAGGGGATGAAGAAAAGGCCGCTTCTGGATTGAGCAAACTGGCTCAGGAAGATTTAACCATAAAGATTAAAAATGACGGTGAGAATCATCAGACTTTGATTTATGGTATTTCCGAACAGCATTTGGAAGTAGTGGCAGATAAATTAAAAGAAAAATACAAAGTGGAGATTACACTTTCCAGACCAAAGGTTGCTTATAAGGAAACCATTCGTGGTAAAAGCGATGTGGAATTTAAATACAAAAAGCAATCTGGTGGACATGGTCAGTACGGTCACGTAAAGATGACCTTTGAACCTTTAGGGGACAATGAGAAAGCCTTTGAATTTTCACAAACCGTTGTAGGAGGAAGCGTACCGAAAAACTATTTCCCTGCAGTGGAAAAAGGACTGGAGGAAGGTTGCAAAAAAGGACCTTTGGCGGCTTATCCTGTTGTAGGTATCAAAGCCAATTTGTACGATGGAAGTTATCACGCTGTGGATTCTTCCGAAATGGCATTTAAAACAGCGGCAATTCAATGCCTGAAAAAAGGTATCCTAGAAGCGAAACCCGTATTATTGGAGCCTGTTTCCCAATTGAAAGTGGTTATTCCTGATGACAAGACCGGTGATGTTATGGGAGATTTAAACAAGCGTCATGGAAAGGTGATAGGCATGAATCCCGTGGAAGGAAAGAAGACGGAAATTGTTGCGGAGATTCCCGATGCGGAATTGTTCGGATATGGAACCGCCCTTCGTTCCCTTACCGCAGGCGAAGGCGTTTTCTCATACGAGTTTTTGAATTATCAGCAAGCCCCCAGCGATATTCAGGAAAAAGAAATTGAACATCGAAAGAGTAAGCTTGAAGAGGAAGAATAAATCTTTGGAAAGGCAAGCGAAGTAACATGAAAAAATACGTAGGCATAACCATAGGACCAATTGCAAATGCACTTCAGTATGCAAAAGACCCACAGTCTTTATGGTTTGCCTGCGCTATTTTTTCGGAAATATCAAGAGAAATCTGTGAGCTGATTACCGCTCCTAATTCCACCTTTGACGAAGTGGTAATCTATACTCCTTATTATTTCCACGGAATGAAAATTGACGATGGTGTTGCGAAGACCCATGACCGTATTGTTTTTTCAGCAAATCATGTGGATACATCTGTTTTGGACCGGATTATCCGTCTGGTAAAAGCGGACGTATGTGATTTGTTCCCTGTGGAATATCAGTCCAATGAATATCGGGATTTTCTTAACCGATATTTTCAAATCAACTATATCTGTTTGGATGAAAACGAAAATCTCAACCAAAACTGTATGATGTCTATTTATCCTTATTTGCGGGATATGGAACAGCTGCAAACAGAAGAAAAAGAAACCTTTTTAAATCCGTTTTATGATCTGTTTCAGTTGGGGGATAACGAAAGAAGTTTTCGAATTATGACTTCTCCCATGGCCCATCTCATTAAAAAAGGCTCTGCCCAATTCTTTAATATTCGGGGAGAGTTTAAAAGTGTGTTTGAAATTGCAAATCCATCAAAACCGGAAGGAAGAAAAACGGTTCCATTTTATTGTTTGGTTCGAGCCAACGGGGATAATATCGACAATTTGTTGCGGGGATTCTCCGAAAACAAAAAGTTGATTTCCTTTTCCATAGCCTGTTTGCAACATTCCATTACAGCATCGGAATTGATTCGTCTCTTTGGAGGTATGACGGTGTATGCCGGAGGAGATGAAATTTTCTTCTTTGCCCCTTTGGTAGGAAATGATGGCTCTACGGTTTTTGAACTTTGTCAAAGAATTCAGCAAAAGTTTTATACCTTTATGAAAAACCATCTTCCATGGTCAAATATTCCCACCTTATCCTTTGGGATTTCTATTCAGAGAAACAGTCACCAGGTATATGACGCCTTTGTGGAAACTGGAAAGCTTTTAAATGTGGCAAAGCAAATCAGTGACAAAAACAATACCGCCATTCGTTTGACAAACAAAAACCGAAAGGAATGCATCGTTATAAACAACGATGATATTGATGTGTTACTGGATTTGTTTGAAGCAGGACTGGATATTTGTGATGGCATGGTTACCATTGAAAGAAAGCGGTTACAGTTGTTGGAATCCATTGCTGTAATTGATGAATTTGAAAGCATTATTTTATCTGTGGGAGAAATGGCTAGAAGCGGAAATCTTCGTCCGGAAGAATATCTCCGTTCCTTGTCATCAATTTTTAAAGGTGGCCCCATGGAAAGAAATCCGGAGTATCTGAAAATTATTTTGACGTTGTATTACAAGAAACTGGTGCGCAAACCAAAACAGATTTGGGTTCCGGAATTTGATGATGAAAACGGAAGGTATAAAAAAGCCAACCATTATGATGATGAGGACAGCAGTGTGAAGGTCTTTAAAGAAATCCTGAATATGAAGGAAGATTTGTTGGAATTACAGGAGGAGAAAGCAAGTAGATTTTCTTGACAAATAAGCCCCTTATGATAAAATTTTTAAGATTTAGATTTTATTATTAGGAGGATTGGAAATAAAGATGGCTCAGGCATATAATCATCATACTGTTGAAAAAAAATGGCAGAAATATTGGGAGGAAAACGAAACCTTTAAGACGGACGTTTGGGATTTCTCAAAGCCCAAATACTACGCGTTGGATATGTTTCCCTATCCCTCAGGAGTAGGATTGCATGCTGGTCATCCGGAAGGTTATACAGCAACAGATATTATGTCCCGTATGAAGAGAATGCAGGGATACAATGTACTTCATCCCATGGGATACGATTCTTTTGGTCTTCCTGCAGAGCAGTACGCAGTTACTACAGGAAATCATCCTGCAGGATTTACTGAGAAAAACGTTGCTACCTTTTCAAAGCAGTTAAAGGAATTGGGCTTTGACTATGATTGGTCAAAGATGCTTGCAACATCCGATCCCGCTTTTTATAAATGGACACAGTGGATTTTCAAAAAGCTTTACGAAGCAGGCTATGCAAAGCATATCGACATGCCTGTAAACTGGTGTGAAGAGTTGGGAACCGTATTGTCCAACGATGAAGTTATTGACGGAAAGTCTGAACGTGGTGGATACCCTGTTGTGAAAAAGATGATGAAACAGTGGGTAATCGACCAGCAGTCTTTTGCCGAAGAATTATTGTCCGGTCTTGATGAAATTGAATGGCCGGAGTCTACAAAGGAGATTCAGAGAAACTGGATTGGAAAATCAACCGGTGTGGAAGTTGATTTCTCTATTGAAGGTGGCGGTGAATTCTCTATCTTTACCACCTGTATTGAAACAATTTACGGTATTACCTTTATGGTACTTGCTCCCGATGGAGAGATTACCGCAAGTTTGTTGGATCGTGTGGAAAACCGTGAAGAAGTAGAAGCTTATATTGCAGAAACTGCAAAGAAAAATGATTTGGATCGTACGGATTTGAATAAGACAAAATCCGGATGTCCTTTAAAGGGTATCTATGCCATTAACCCTGTAAACGGAAGAAAAGTTCCGGTATTTATCGGTGACTTTGTATTGGCAAGTTATGGTACCGGTGCGGTTATGGCTGTTCCTACTCATGATCAAAGAGACTTTGAATATGCACAGGCTCATGGATTGGAGTATATTCAGGTAATCGATGGAGAAGGTGTGGATGTTTCAAATCATGCCTTTGAAAAACAGGATTACCTTGGAAAGGGATGCACCTTAATTAATTCAGAAGAGTTCAATGGTCTTACCGTTGAAGAAGCTAAGCCTGCCATTACCAAGAAATTGGTGGATATGGGTGTAGCCAGAGAAAAGGTGAATTACCATTTTCGTGAATGGATTTTTGCAAGACAAAGATATTGGGGCGAACCTGTTCCCTGTGTTTATAAAGAAGACGGAAGCATTGCCTTTGTTCCCGATGAAGAACTTCCGGTAGAACTTCCTGAGTTGGAAGACTATAAGGGAAAAAACGGACAGGCACCTTTGGAAAATGCCACCGAATGGAAAGCCTACGATAAAAACGGTTTAAAAGGTACCAGAGAAACTTCTACCATGCCCGGTTCAGCAGGTTCTTCTTGGTACTATATGCGATATATCGATCCTCATAATGACAAGGAATTTGCAAATCAGGAACTTTTGAAGCACTGGATGCCTGTTGATTTATATGTAGGTGGTCCGGAACACGCTGTAGGACACTTGATTTATTCCCGTATTTGGAATAGATTTTTATACAATCAGGGACTTTCTCCTGTAAAGGAACCCTTCAAGAAATTGGTTCATCAGGGTATGATTCTTGGTGAAAACGGAATCAAAATGGGTAAACGTTTCCCTGAGTTTGTTGTCAACCCCAGTGATATTGTAAGAGATTATGGTGCAGACACTCTTCGTTTGTATGAAATGTTTATGGGACCTTTGGAAGTATCAAAACCCTGGAACTCCAACAATGTTCAGGGTGCGAAGAAGTTTATCAACCGTGTATATACCTTCTTTGCAGAGCCTTCCAATATCGTAGATGAAGATGATAAAACATTGGAAAAGATTTATCATCAGACTGTTAAGAAGGTAACCAACGACTTTGAAGAACTTGGTTATAACACAGCGATTTCTCAGATGATGATTTTTGTAAATGCAGTTTACAAAGCAGGAAGCTGCTACAGAGAATACGCTGAAAACTTTATTAAGATGTTCTCTTGTATTTGCCCTCACGTAGGTGAAGAAATTTGGGAGATTATGGGTCATAATAACACCATCGCCTATGAAGCTTGGCCTACCTATGACGAGGCTAAATGTGTAGAAGATACGGTAGAAATCGCTGTACAGATCAATGGAAAGGTAAAAGCTACCATCGCCATTGGTAAAGATGATCCGAAGGATGACGTAATTGCCAAAGGGAAAGAAGCAATTGCCGATAAGCTGGAAGGATTGAACATTGTAAAAGAGATTTACGTACCCGGCAGAATTGTAAACATTGTAGCAAAATAATGATACACATTAAGGTGGCTGTTTTTACAACCACCTTAAATTTTGAAAGGAAAAGATTATGTCAAAGATTGAAATGAAAACCCCATTGGTAGAGATGGACGGAGATGAAATGACCAGAATCCTCTGGCAGATGATCAAAGAGGAATTGATTACTCCCTTTGTGGATTTAAAAAGTGAGTATTACGATCTGGGATTGGAACACAGAAATGAAACCAACGATCAGGTAACAGTAGATTCTGCTGAAGCTACCAAAAAATACGGTGTTGCTGTTAAATGTGCCACCATTACTCCCAATGCGGCAAGAATGGAAGAGTATGATTTGAAAGAGATGTGGAAGTCTCCCAACGGAACCATCCGTGCGATTTTGGACGGAACTGTTTTCCGTGCTCCCATTATTGTAAAGGGAATTGAACCCTGCGTTGGAAACTGGAAGAAACCCATCACCATCGCTCGTCATGCTTACGGTGATGTTTATAAAGCTTCTGAAATGAAGATTGATGGTCCCGGAAAGGTGGAACTTGTTTACACCAAAGAAGATGGTACAGAAGTACGTGAATTGGTACATAATTTCACTGGTGCCGGTGTGGTACAGGGTCAGCATAACTTATGCAATTCCATTGATAGTTTTGCAAGAAGCTGCTTCAATTTTGCTTTGGATTCCAAACAGGATTTGTGGTTTGCTACAAAGGATACCATTTCCAAAAAGTATGACCATACCTTTAAGGATATTTTCCAGGAAATCTATGATGCTGAATACAAAGACAAGTTTGAGGCTGCTGGAATTGAATATTTCTATACCTTGATTGATGATGCCGTTGCCCGTGTAATGAAATCCGAAGGTGGATTTATCTGGGCTTGTAAGAATTACGACGGAGATGTAATGAGTGATATGCTTTCTTCCGCTTTTGGTTCACTTGCTATGATGACTTCAGTATTGGTTTCTCCTCAGGGCTATTTTGAATATGAAGCTGCTCACGGAACCGTTCAGCGTCATTATTATAAACACTTAAAGGGAGAAGAAACCTCCACCAACTCTGTTGCTACTATTTTTGCATGGAGTGGAGCCCTTAGAAAACGTGGTGAATTGGATGAACTTCCTGATCTTATGAAGTTTGCCGATCAGTTGGAAAAGGCTTGTATTGATACTATTGAATCCGGAAAAATGACCGGAGATTTAGCACGAATTACCACTTTGGAAAATCCCACTGTTTTAAACAGTAGAGATTTCATTGTTGCTATTCGTGAAACATTGGAATCTTATGTTTAAGGAGTAAGATTATGATTTTAACCTGTCAAAATTTAAAGGTGGCATTTGGTGACGAAGTATTGTTTGAAAATGTTTCCTTTCAAATTCGCGAGCAGGAGCATGTTGCCATAGTCGGACCAAACGGCTGTGGAAAATCCACACTTTTGAAGGTGATTACATCGGAGCTCTCCCCGTCGGAGGGCTCCGTTACATTTGGAAAAGATGTAACCTTTGGTTATCTTGCCCAGTATCAGGATACCTCAGTGGAAGATAAGATTTTCCAACACGTGCTTCATGCCAATGAAACAATTTTGCAAATGGAAGCGGAACTTCGCGAAATGGAAGATGCACTAAAGGATACCTCTGGTGAAGAAATGGAGGCTCTTTTAAACCGTTACCATGAAAAAGCCCATAGTTTTGACTTGATGGGTGGTAATTCCTATCGAAGTGAAGTGGTAGGTGTATTAAAGGGGCTTGGATTTTCTGAAGAGGATTTTGACAAGACTATGAGTCAGTTGTCCGGTGGACAAAAGACTCGTGTGAATCTGGCAAGACTTTTAATGCAAAAGCCGGATTTGCTTTTGTTGGATGAGCCGATTAACCATTTGGATTTGGCTTCCATTGAATGGTTGGAAACTTTCCTTTTGAACTATAAAGGTGCAGTTTTGATTGTAGCTCATGACCGTTATTTCTTGGATCATATCGTGGGAACCGTTATTGATTTGGCCTTCCATACAGCAAAGAGTTACAAGGGAAATTATTCTGCCTTTTCACAGCAAAAACGTCAGATGCTTTTAACTCGTCAAAGGGAGTTTGAAAAGCAGCAAAAGGAGATTGCCCACCAGGAAGAAGTCATTGACAAGCTTCGTCAGTTTAATCGGGAAAAGTTCATTAAGCGTGCAGAAAGCCGTGTGAAACAGTTGGACAAGATGGAACGGATTGAAAATTTCCAAGCGGACAATACGGCGATGAAGATTTCTTTGAAACCGGACCGTATCAGTGGAAATGACGTTCTTAGTGTGGATGGATTAAAAAAATCCTTTGATGACCAGACATTATTTTCTGATCTTTCCTTTGAAATCCACAGAGGAGAGCATGTGGCTTTATTAGGAGACAATGGAACCGGAAAGACTACCATTTTGAAGATTCTAAACGATAAATTAGAAGCTGATGGTGGAAAAATCAAAATCGGAACCGGTGTGGAAATCGCATATTACGATCAGGAACAGCAGGAATTAAACGATGATAATACCTTGTTTGATGAATTGAAGGATGCCTATCCCAATCTTACAGATACAAAGGTGCGAAACGTATTGGCTGCCTTTTTGTTTACCGGGGAAGATGCGTTCAAAAAGATTTCGGCGTTATCCGGTGGGGAACGAGGCCGCGTATCATTGGCAAAACTTATGCTTTCCGGAGCCAACTTTTTGATTTTGGATGAGCCTACCAACCATTTGGATATGGAATCCAAAGATATATTGGAAAGTGCGCTTAATTCTTATGATGGAACCGTTTTTTATGTATCTCATGACCGATATTTTATCAATCAGACGGCTCAGAGAATTTTAGAACTTCGGGATGAAAAAATTTATGCTTACCTTGGAAATTATGACTATTATTTGTCGAAAAAAGATGAAGCCATTTATCAGTCAAAAAACAATGTGAATGTGCAGGCAGAAACGGAAGAAAAATCCGAAGGAAAGCTTTCATGGGAAGAGCAAAAGCGATTGGAAGCGGAAAAACGTAAGAAACAGAATCAGATTTCCAAGGTAGAAGAACGTATCGAAGAACTGGAGTTGAAAATTGCAGAAATCGATGAACAGTTTTTGGATGAGGGCATAGCTAAAAATTCCGCTAAACTCAATGAGTTGTCTGCTACACAGGCTTCGTTAAAAGAAGAACTGGAAGCAGCTTATGAAGAATGGGAAGTGCTAAACGAGGCATAATGCAAAGAATTATAATAAATGTGTATATTATGTTAAATGTTTGACAAAATGGTAGGTGACATCTTATACTTTTGTTAGTTATTTTAGTGAGAAGGGAATATAAATGGAACGAGAAATATCACAAGCGGTCATTCGTAGAATGCCAAGATATTACAGATACCTTGGGGAACTATTAGAATCGAATGTAGAAAGAATTTCATCAAATGAGCTTTCAAAATTAATGCATGTTACAGCTTCCCAGATTCGACAGGATCTAAACAATTTTGGTGGATTCGGTCAGCAGGGCTATGGCTATAACGTGAAATTTTTACATGATGAAATTGGTAAGATATTGGGATTGAATCAGATGCACAATGTGATTTTAATCGGAGCCGGAAACTTAGGTCAGGCCATTGCCAATTATGTAAATTTTGAAAAGCTTTCATTTCGTATGATTGGTTTATTTGATGTAAATCCGGATAAAATTGGAAATGTATTTAGCGGCGCAGAAGTACGACACATGGATGAACTTCCTGAATTTTTAAAGGATCATCATGTGGATATTGCAGCTTTGACTTTGCCAAAGGACAATGCAGAAGCAGTTGCCGCGGAGTTGGTGAATTTAGGAATTACCGCAATTTGGAATTTTGCCCATGTAGATTTGGAAGTGCCTGAAAATGTGGTAGTTCAAAATGTTCATTTATCAGACAGCTTAATGCAGCTTTCTTATAATATTACTCAGATTTAAGGAGCGATTATGGACGAAAAGCAGTTTGAAGCAGCTTTAAAAGCAAATCGGATTCCTACACTGGTGTTGGATCAGAAATGGCATAGATTGTTTGCTATTAGCGGAAAACCTGAAGATGTACGTACTTTAGAAGTGGAAGAAAAAGAAATTCTTTTACATCAGGGGAAACTAAATCAGGAAATCAAAGATTTAAAAAAGATCAAATCGGATTTGATGAAGGGGATTGTGGACAATATGGAGGGTGCCGACGCAAAGAAGGCTACCAAGGAAAGTGAAAAAAAGCTCTCCGACAATAAACGTCTTTTAGACGAAACCAATGCCAAAATTGAAGCGGATGAAGATGAGTTAATGGATATTCCGAAGCTTCTGAAAGAAAAAAATGACGAGCTTATGCTTGCCACCATGACCTATTGTTACGCGAGACTTCGTACCAATGCTTCGGAAGCAAAAGAGATTACGGACTGGATTACCAATGTCCGTATTGAGTTGAAAAAGAATATTATCAAGAAGCAAAATCGTGAAATCAACAATAAAGAGATTTATTCCTATCTCCATGATTTGTTTGGAAAAGATGTTATGCAGCTTTTTGATGTGAAATATGAAGAGGAGTTGCCTATTGAGGCACCCAAGGAAGAGGTTTCTGCTACGGTAAAACGGAAAGAAGAAAAAGAAGCCAATAAAGAACGTAGTGAAAACTTTGATGTCAAAAACAATAAATAAAATGTTATGATAAAAGTGTCTTGCTTAGCAAGGCACTTTTTTAGGGAGGATGAAGTCATGTTACATGTTTTAAATGGAAAAGAAATGCATGCCTGTGACCAAAAGGTAATATCCGAATTTGGAATTCCTTCTTTGGTACTTATGGAAAAGGCGTCTCTTGGAGTTTGCTCTTACATAAAGGAACATTTCACAAAAGATAGTTCCATTGGAATTGTTTGCGGACCGGGTAACAATGGAGGCGACGGTCTTGCTGTGGGACGTTTGCTTTTTGACGAGGGATATGATGTAAAAATCTTTCTTTGCGAGGATAGCAATCACCTTTCTGTGGATGCAAAAGCTCAATACAAATCCGCTGTTTGTTATGGCATTCCTTTTGTAATGGATTTGGAAGAGATTAGAGATTGTGATGTGATTTTAGATGCAATTTTTGGAACCGGATTGGGAAGAAGTGTGGAAGGCGCTTATAGAGAGATTATTACCTCTTTAAATGAGTTTTCCGGAGAAAAGATTGCTGTGGATATTCCCAGTGGAATTTGCTCCGATGATGGAAGGGTGTTGGGAGTTGCAGTGAAGTGTTCGGCGACCGTTACCTTTGCCTATTATAAAATCGGTCAGCTTTTATTCCCGGGAAGAGCGTATTGCGGAGAAGTGGTCCTTTGTGACATTGGAATCTCTGCGAAAATGCTAGAAGACAAGATGGGAAATCTTTCTTTTGAAAAGGAGGATTTGAAAGAATATTTACCTCAAAGAACCATGGATTCTCATAAAGGGACCTATGGAAAGGTATTGGTGGTTGCCGGTTCTAAAAACATGGCAGGAGCTGCATATTTTAGTGCAAAAGCTGCATATTTAATGGGGGCCGGTCTGGTACAGGTATTCACGGAGGAAGCAAATCGTATTGTGTTGCAAACACTTCTTCCGGAGGCCATTCTTACCACCTATGAGGGCAAAGTCAATGAAGATGAATTTACGAAAGCCATCCAATGGGCAGATGCCATTGTGGTAGGTCCGGGGCTGTCTACCGCCTCAACTTCCGTAAAGATTTTAAAACAGGTATTGGATTTGGCGGCTGTTCCTGTGGTGATTGATGCGGATGGGCTGAATATTCTTGCTGAGCACAAAAATCTTTTGAAACGTCCTCATTTGGAATTGGTACTGACACCTCATTTGGGAGAAATGGCTCGTTTGACTGGACAGCCCGTATCTCATGTAAAAGAAAATCTTTTGCCTTTGGCAGAGGAATTCTCCAGAGACTACAACGTGGTTGTTGCATTAAAAGATGCTGCCAGTGTAGTGGCAATTCCATATTTGCAAAGTTATATCAACCGTTCTGGAAACAACGGTCTATCTACCGGAGGAAGCGGAGATGTTTTGGCCGGAATTATGGGAGGCCTGATGGCACAGGGACTGGCAGGAGAAGTGGCTGCTCCTTTGGCTGTATATTTCCACGGACTTTGTGGTGAGGAAGGTTCCAAAAAGAAAGGCAAGGCTTCGCTTTTGGCTGAGGATATTTTGGGAGAGATTCCTTTTCTACTCAAAGAATATGTATTATAATGTAGTCTAATGAATTACTTTGGAGGAAGATTATGTTGCCCGGGATATGTGGCTTAGCATTATTGTTTATATTTTTTATTCAGATTATCAGTAGTTTTTCCTATTATACCTTGGATGATTTAAATGACACGGATTTTACGGAAGACGATGATGATAAAATCTATTATGATTTCTTTTGCGATAGGGATTTTAAAGTAAAAGGAACATTTTTGACTGTGGTGGTTTGCGCTGTTTTGATTGGCCAACTTTCCATTTATTCGTTGTTTGGTGCCATACAAACGGTGGTTTACTTACCAGCCCTTCAAAAAGGCATTTTCCTTTGCTTGTTGGAAATTCTTTTCGTTGTATTGTTTTTGGGAGTAGGGGTGTTTGTCCCTTATCATCTTTCCACCAAGAATTCCAAAAAGATATTTTCAAAATTAAAAAAATGGTTGCGACTGTTTATGGTGTTGCTTGCGCCTTTTAGGGAAATTGCCAATGGAATCTCCATATTGATTTCTCTGATTTTTGGCGTAGATCCCAGAAAACAAATCGATGATGTCACAGAAGAAGATGTTATTGATTTGATTAATGAAGGTCATGAACAGGGTGTATTTAAAGCTTCTGAAGCTGCCATGATTCAAAATATTTTTGAGTTTGATGACAAGATTGCAAAAGACATTATGATCAATCGAAAAAATGTCTGTGCTATTAATGGAGATGATACTCTAAAAGAAGCGATTCGCTTTTTCAATGAGAATCATTATTCCAGAATCCCTGTTTACGTGGAGGATTTAGACCATATCATTGGTATTATCCATATGAAGGAGATTTTAAAATATTCTGCCAGAACGGATTTATACGCTAAGAAGATTCGTGATATGGAGGATATTATGTATACTCCGGAGTTTGTACCGGAAACCCATGGTATTCACACCTTATTTACTCAAATGCAATTGTCAAAATCCCATTTGATTGTAGTGGTGGATGAATACGGACAGATGTCCGGAATTGTTTCCATGGAAGATATTTTGGAAGAAATCGTTGGAAATATTGAAGACGAACATGACGTAGAAGACGAAAGCGTTTTGGAACTTCCAAAAGATGAATTTATTATGCATGGTTCCACCCAAATGGATGAAGTAATTGAAAAATTACATCTGTCCATGGAGGACTGTGAATTTGAAACCTTAAACGGATTTTTAACAGATCAAATCGGAAACGTCCCAAAAGATCATACAACCTATGAAATTACTTATGACAAGTATGTATTTTCTGTTATGGACGTGGAAAATAAAATAATTATGGATGTAAAAGTAAGACCCTTGGATGAGGGATGTGTTCTTGAACAAGCGTCTGAAAAATGATACACTTTCCATTAGAGAAATGAATAAGGAGATTTTAAAATGTCAGGACATTCAAAATTTGCCAACATTAAACATAAGAAAGAAAAGAATGATGCGGCAAAAGGAAAAATTTTTACTATTATTGGAAGAGAAATTGCAGTAGCAGTGAAAGAAGGTGGCCCCGATCCGGAGAACAACAGCCGTCTTCGTGATGTAATTGCAAAAGCAAAGTCAAATAACATGCCCAACGATACCATTGAAAGAGGTATCAAAAAGGCTGCTGGAGATATGGGTTCTGTTAATTACGAATCCGTTACCTATGAAGGATATGGCCCCAGTGGTACAGCAATTATTGTAAAGGCACTTACGGACAACAAAAACCGTACCGCTGCCAATGTTCGTAACTGCTTTACCAAAGGACATGGTAGCATAGGAACACAGGGGTGTGTATCTTACATGTTCGATGAAAAAGGACAGATTATCGTCGCAAAAGAAGAATGTGATTTAGATGCAGATGATTTAATGATGATGGCATTAGATGCCGGAGCTGAAGACTTCAACGAAGAAGAGGACAGTTTTGAAATTCTTACTGCACCGGAAGATTTTTCTGTTGTACGAGAAGCCCTTGAAAAAGAAAATATCAAAATGGCAGATGCCGAAGTTACAATGCTTCCTCAGACCTATGTTACATTGGATGCTGAAGAAGACATTACCTGCATCAATCGTATCCTTGATTTGTTGGATGAAGATGATGATGTACAGGAAGTATTCCATAACTGGGATGAATAATTTATAGATGTGGAGAAGGGGATAATGAGAAAGATTCTATTTGCAGCAAGTGAGTGCGTTCCTTTTGTGAAAACAGGTGGTTTGGCTGACGTTGTGGGAGCACTTCCAAAAGAATTCTTTAAAGAGGACTGGGATATTCGTGTAGTAATGCCGAATTATACATGTATTCCGCCTCAGTACCGTGATAATTTCAAATTTGTTACCAGCTTTAACTTGGGTATGGGACCTTTTATTGGTGAGAAATACTGTGGCGTTATGGAATATGAGTATCAGGGGATTACCTATTATTTCATTGATAATCTCGAGTATTTTGAATGCTTTTATCCTTACGGTGATCCGAGATACGATATGGAAAAATTTACCTACTTTGATAAAGCGGTTTTATCCATGTTGCCCTTGGTTGGATTCAAACCGGATTTGATTCACTGTCACGATTGGCAAACAGGTTTGATTCCTGTTTATTTAAAAACAGAGTTTCAGGCAAATCCGTTCTTCTGGAATATGAAGAGCATTATGACCATTCACAATTTGAAATTCCAAGGTGTTTGGGATGTAAAGACTCTTCAGGGATTATCCGGTTTACCTATGGATTTGTTCACTCCCGATAAGTTGGAGTTCAACAAAACAGGAAATATGCTAAAGGGTGGTTTGGTTTATGCGGATTACATTACCACCGTTAGCGGCACCTATGCAGATGAGATTCAGACACCTTATTATGGTGAAGGGTTAGACGGTCTTTTGGGATCAAGACATTTTGATATGCAGGGTATTATAAACGGTATTGATTATGATTCCTATGATCCGGCAAAGGACGAAAAACTTTATAAAAACTACGATTTAAAGACCTTTCGAAAGAACAAAAAAATCAATAAAGAGCGTTTGCAAGAGGATTTGGACTTATGCATTGATCCAAAGAAGTATATGATTGGTCTTGTTTCTAGATTAACAGATCAAAAGGGCTTGGATTTAATCAATTATTGCATGGAGGGTATCGTAGATGACAATACCCAGTTGGTGGTAATCGGAACCGGTGAAAGTCGTTACGAGAATATGTTTCGTCATTACGCATGGAAGTATCCGGATCGGGTTTCCGCAAATATTTGTTATTCCGATGATTTGGCCAGAAAGCTCTATGCTGCGGCAGATGCATTTTTAATGCCTTCAAGGTTTGAACCTTGTGGATTGACACAGTTGATTTCCTTCCGTTACGGAACGGTACCCATCGTTCGTGAGACTGGAGGATTAAAAGATACAGTAGTTGCTTACAATGAATATGAACATACGGGGGACGGTTTTTCATTCCGCAACTACAATGGAGATGAACTTTTAAATACCATTAATTATTCCAAGTATATTTACTTTGTAAAGAAAGCACAGTGGAATAAAATGGTGGAAAGAGGAATGCAAAAAGACTATTCCTGGTCAGCTTCCAAATTCCAATATGAAGGTTTGTATAAGTATTTGATCGGATTTTAAGAATAAAGAAGGGGGTTACTTCGGTAACCTCCTTTTTGTGCGATATATAGTTGCTGAAACTTTTGCTTTATACAATATTTTGTGCTTTGTCTAATGACTTTTTATGTGAATTATGATATGATTAGTCACGGTTAAGTCTGCGGTTTTTTCAGGAATCGCAGTGTTGAAATTAATATGAGAAGGATGTTATTTCATGGCAACCCAATCAAAAGGGAAAAAGAGTAATACTACAAAAAAGAAAACGAATACGACAAAATCCACCAGAAGTTCTTCTAAAAAATCAAACACTTCGAAAAAGGGTGCAAAGAAAACTGCGGAACTTCAGGCTACCAACAGTGTTGTGTCCTCTGAAGTGCTTTTATGGGGAACACTGGCTGTGAGTATTTTGTTGTTTTTAGGTGATTTGGGCTTTGGAGGAGTCATTGGCGATAATGTAAGCCGATTCTTCTTTGGCCTTTTTGGCGTACTTTCTTATGCATTTCCTTTTGGGCTTATTATTGCGGTTTTCTTTTTAGTGTCTAATAAAGAAAATCAGGTGGCGGTTGCAAAGGTGATTTCCGGTATTAGCTTGTTCTTGTTCTTAATTACCTTTGTGGATCTTTTGACCAGAGGTGCGAATGTAATTACCGCTACTATGGCATATTTATATGGCTTCGAATATAAAACCGGAGGCGGATTTTTTGGTGGCGGTATTGCTTATTTGCTTGTTCGTGGATTTGGCATCGTTGGCGCCTATGTAATTGATGTCATTGCAATGATAATTTCTCTTGTTTTAATAACAGAAAAATCTGCGTTTAAGTTTTTGGAAAACAAATCCAAGCATCAAAAAGTTCGCAATGAAATGCGAAGAAAAGAAAAGCAAAAACAGCGTGAACTTCGCAGAGAAGAAATTCGTCAGCAAAAAGAAGCTCGTCAAAAAGAGCTGCAGGAAATGGCCAAGAAGGAAGAGAAAAAACCTCGCATTCAGTTAAAGACTGAGGGGGTTAGCTTTGATACCAAGTTAGAAGATAAAAAGCAGACTCAGACGGATAATATGAGTGAGCTTAATATAAATATTTACGATTCCGCTTCCGAAGTGGAAGAGGTGAATCGGGTTCCTTTAACTTCAAACGTAACCACCAAAACTGAAAAGACATTCCCTAAAAAGGTGGAAGAAGAGCCGGTTACTTTTGAACCTCCAAAAGAAATAGAGCCTGTGGTAGCAGAACCTCGACCAGTGGAAGAGGCTACTCCATCCCGTCCGAGATCCACCAAAGAAACCCGTGCACAGATGGAATCTGAAGCAGGTAAGGTTTCTGATGAAATTGAACAAAAAAAGGTTCAGGCCAAAAAGCAATATGTATATCCTACAGTGGATTTATTAAATCCTCCCAAGGGTGGCGGAGCAGGAAATACCAGAGAAGTACTGCAAGAAACTGCTGCCAAGTTAGAGGATACCCTAAAGAACTTTGGTGTAAATGTTACCGTTACCGATGTAAGTTGCGGTCCTGCGGTAACCCGATATGAATTACAACCGGAAACAGGTGTAAAAGTATCTAGAATTACCAATTTGGCGGATGATATAAAACTGAATCTTGCTGCAACAGATATTCGAATTGAAGCACCCATTCCCGGAAAGAGTGCTGTGGGTATTGAAGTACCCAATAAAGAAGCAGTTATGGTTTCCATTCGAGAACTTATGGAATCCAAGGAATTCAATAAAGCAAAATCCAAGATTGCCTTTGCGGCAGGTAGAGATATTGGCGGAAATGTGATTATTTCAGATATTGCAAAGATGCCTCATCTTTTGATTGCCGGTTCTACCGGTTCCGGTAAGTCTGTATGTATCAATACCATTATTATGAGTATTTTGTTTAAGGCTTCTCCGGAAGATGTAAAGCTTATTATGATTGATCCAAAAGTTGTGGAATTGTCCGTGTATAACGGCATCCCTCATCTTTTGATTCCTGTGGTAACCGATCCGAAAAAAGCCGCCGGAGCATTGCACTGGGCAGTGAGCGAAATGACGGATCGTTATCAGAGATTTGCGGAAGCCGGTGTCCGTGATATGGCCGGTTACAATGAAAAAGTAAAACGCAAAGAACTACCTGCCAAGGAAAAACCTGACGGAACATTGGAAGTGGCGGAAAAGATGCCGCAGATTGTGGTAATCGTCGATGAGTTGGCGGATTTGATGATGGTTTCCTCAAAAGAAGTAGAGGAAGCAATCTGTCGTTTGGCACAGTTGGCCAGAGCGGCAGGAATCCATTTGATTATTGCTACCCAGCGACCTTCCGTAAATGTTATTACCGGTTTGATTAAAGCAAACATGCCTTCACGAGTGGCTTTTGCTGTTACTTCCGGTGTGGATTCCCGTACCATTTTGGATATGGTGGGAGCGGAAAAACTCCTTGGTAAAGGGGATATGCTTTATTATCCTCAGGGATTTACCAAACCCTTACGTGTACAGGGGGCTTTTGTATCTGATGAAGAAGTCTCCAGAGTCGTTTCATTTATAAAGGAACATATGGGAGAGTCTCAATATGATGATGAGATTCAAAACAAGATTGAGACATCAACCGGTTCCGATTCCGGTGCCACATCCATTTCCAATGATGGTGGTGATGACAAAGATGCTTATTTTGGCGAAGCCGCTAAGCTTATTATAGAAAAAGAAAAAGGATCCATTGGTATGTTGCAGAGAAACTTTAAAATTGGTTTCAACCGTGCTGCAAGAATTATGGATCAGCTGGAGGATGCTGGAATTGTTGGTCCTGAAGAGGGGACAAAACCCAGAAAGGTTTTGATTACGATGGACCAGTTAAATGATATGGTTTCAGGTATGTAATGTAAAAAAGAAGGAGAAAAAAGCATGAAAAGTGATATCGAAATCGCACAGGAAGCTGTGATGCTTCCAATTACCGAGGTTGCAAAAAGCCTGGATATTGAGGCAGATGACTTGGAATTATACGGAAAGTATAAGGCAAAACTATCCGAGAACCTACTGAAAAAAACGAAGAATAACAAAGACGGAAAACTGGTCCTTGTTACAGCAATCAATCCTACCCCTGCCGGTGAAGGTAAAACCACAACTTCTGTAGGTTTGGGACAGGCCTTTGGTAAATTAAACAAAAAGGCTGTTTTGGCATTAAGAGAGCCTTCTTTGGGACCTTGTTTCGGTATTAAAGGTGGAGCAGCAGGTGGCGGATATGCTCAGGTGGTTCCTATGGAGGATTTGAATCTTCATTTTACCGGAGATTTTCATGCAATTACTTCAGCCAACAATTTATTGGCTGCATTGTTGGATAATCATATTCAGCAGGGAAATGAACTTGGCATTGACCCTAGACAGATTGTTTGGAAACGATGCGAAGATATGAATGACAGAGCCCTTCGAAATGTTGTTGTTGGCTTGGGGGCAAAAGCTGACGGAATGGTTCGGGAAGATCATTTTGTAATTACCGTTGCTTCAGAAATTATGGCAATCTTTTGCTTGGCTACGGATTTGGATGATTTAAGAGAACGTCTTGGAAAAATCATTGTAGCTTATAATTTCAAAGGGGAACCTGTTACTGCCAGTGATTTACAGGCGGTTGGTGCTATGATGGCTCTTTTGAAAGATGCCTTTTTACCCAATATTATTCAGACTTTGGAACATACCCCTGCAATTATTCACGGTGGACCTTTTGCGAATATCGCTCATGGATGTAACTCCGTCAGAGCAACAAAGGCAGCGTTAAAGCTTGCTGATATTGTTGTTACAGAAGCTGGATTCGGTGCAGATTTGGGAGCTGAAAAGTTCTTTGATATTAAATGCCGCATGTCCGGATTAAAACCGGATGCCGTAGTTTTGGTTGCTACCATTCGTGCATTGAAATACAACGGTGGTGTTGCAAAGGATCAGTTGTCCAAAGAGAACTTGGATGCTTTGAAAAAAGGTATCGTAAACCTTGAAAAGCATATTGAAAACTTACAGAAATATCAGGTACCGATTGTGGTAACCTTGAATTCATTCGTTACAGATAGTGAAGCAGAAACTGAATATGTTCGTAGTTTCTGTGAAGAAAGAGGCTGTGAATTTGCTCTTTCCGAAGTATGGGAAAAGGGAGGAGAAGGCGGAATTGCCTTGGCTGAAAAAGTATTGGATGTTTTGGAACATAAGACATCAGACTTTAAACCTCTTTATGATGATGCTTTGAGCTTAAAAGAAAAAATCGAAATTGTTGCAAAAGAAATCTATGGAGCAGACGGAGTAGAATATTCACCTGCCGCATTGAGAAGTCTGGAAAAACTGGAATCTCTTGGTATGGGTAGATGTCCTGTTTGTATGGCAAAAACGCAGTATTCCTTATCTGATGATGCGAAAAAACTTGGCCGTCCCAGCGGATTTAATGTAACCGTAAGAGAGGTATATCCTTCTGCAGGTGCTGGATTTGCAGTTGCGGTTTTAGGCTCAATTATGACAATGCCGGGACTTCCGAAGTCACCTGCAGCACATCGTATTGATGTGAATTCCAAAGGAGAAATCACAGGATTATTCTAAGAAGTATCAGGAGAGTAACTTTATGAAATGTCCTTTTTGCAATACAGAAATAGAAGATGGAAGCTTATATTGTAATCACTGTGGCAGTGCTATGCAGGTTGTTCCGGATTTTAATCTGTTAGAAGATGATGTATTGCCTTCCATGTTGGACAGTACAAAAAAGCGACAGATTCCTTTAGGGGAACAAAAAGAAATCGAAAAGCATTTGAATAAAAAATGGATTCTATTCATATCTATTGCAGTACTTGTGGTACTTGGCCTTGGTTTTGGTGTATATCATTACACCCATACCTATGATTACTTTATGGCAAAAGGAAATGAAGCCTACAAGTCAAAGGATTATACAGATGCCATTTCCTTTTACCATAGTGCCATTAAGAAAAACGAAAGCTATGGTGCATATCTTGCTTTGGGAAAGGCACAGCAGGCCGGAGAATATTACGATGAGGCAGAGGCGACCTTTAAAAAGGCCTACGAATTGAATCCTAAAAACGAAGAAGTGATTACTCTTCTTGCCCTTTTATATGACAGTACCAATGATTTTGATGCATTGGAAGAAATGCTTTCTTGGGAATTGACAGAGGAACAGATTGCTATTGTAAATGAATATGGAATCTTTGCACCTCATTTTTCTATGAAGGGGGGCACCTACAACGATGATGTATTGGTTGCATTGTCAGGAAAAGAGGATTGTCTCATTTACTATACCTTAGATGGTACGGAACCTTCCTCACATAACGGTACTCTTTACGAAGAGCCCATTGAGATTTCCAAACAGGGAACTACACTTTTAAGTGCAGTTTGTGTTACTAAAGACGGAAAATATGGTGTGGTGGCTTCGGAATCCTATGAGATTACCTATATTGCTCCAAATGATCCTGTGTTGAGTCCAACAGGTGGACGACTTACAAAAGAAACTTATATTACCATTACTTCCGATTGTGAAGACGGAAAGATTTATTATACCTGGGACGGTAGTGTTCCTACCTCCAATTCTTATCAGTATACGGATCCTATTTTGGTTCCGGAGGGGAATAATATATTATCCGTTATTGTTTTGGATAAACATGGTATGAGCAGTTCTGTTGTGAAAGGAAATTATATTTATTTACCATAATGAAAATCACTGTTCTTTGTGTTGGAAAAATAAAAGAAAAATTTTATCGTGAGGCAGTGACTGAATATCAAAAACGGCTTTCTAAATATGCCACCTTTTCTATCGTGGAAGTCAACGATGAAAAAACAGCGGAAAATCTTTCTGAAGTGGAACGAAACAAAATTTTAGATGAAGAAGGAAAACGTCTTTTATCGAAAATTCCGGATTCCGCCTATGTGGTGCTGTTGGATATTTTAGGAAAGAAGTATGATTCTGTGGAGTTTTCCAGGTTTATGGAAGACAACATGAATCGTGGAAATAGTCATTTGATGTTTGTCATTGGTGGATCTTTGGGGCTAAGTGATTCTGTTAAAAAACGGGGAGATGCAGCTGTGAGTTTTTCGGATATGACATTTCCTCACCAGCTCATGCGTGTAATTCTAACAGAACAGATTTATAGAGGATTTCGGATTATGAGAAACGAGCCTTACCATAAGTAGGGGAGGATATACTATGTTTCGGATGTATGATTTAATTGAAAAGAAAAAGAATGGGGAAGAACTGACAAAGGAAGAGATTGAATTTATTGTTCAAGGCTATACCGATGGCAGTATTTACGATTATCAAATGTCCGCTTTTTTGATGGCGGTATATTTTAATGGTATGACAAAACAGGAAACCTTTGAACTTACCATGGCAATGGAAGCATCTGGTGATACCTTGGATCTATCTGAAATAAAAGGGGTTAAGGTAGACAAACATTCCACCGGAGGTGTGGGAGATAAAACTACCTTGGTACTTGCTCCCATGATTGCAGCATTGGATGTACCTGTTGCAAAAATGTCCGGCAGAGGATTGGGTCATACGGGAGGAACCATTGACAAATTAGAAGCCTTTCCTGGATTTTTAACCTCCCTTCCAGAGGAGACATTTATTCAAAATGTAAATGAACATAAGATTGCCGTTGCAGGACAGACCAAAAACCTTGCTCCGGCGGATAAAAAAATCTATGCCTTAAGGGATGCAACCGCTTGCGTAAATTCCATTCCTTTAATTGCCAGCTCCATAATGAGCAAAAAACTAGCATCCGGTGCAGATGGAATTTGTTTGGATGTTAAAGTGGGAAGCGGAGCCTTTATGAAAAATGAAGCGGACGCCCAATGCTTGGCAAAAACCATGGTGGATATTGGTACATTTGCAAATAAAAAGGTGGTGGCTGTATTAACCAATATGGATGAACCTTTGGGAAATGCAGTTGGAAATACCTTGGAAGTAATGGAAGCAATTGATTCTTTAAAGGGAAATGGGCCAAAAGACTTAATGGAAGTGGTGTTTGCCCTTGGTAGTCAAATGCTTTTAATGGCAGGACGGGCATCTTCGGAAGAGGAAGCAAACAAACTGTTGCAATCCACAATCGATTCCGGCGCTGCATATGATAAGTTTAAGGAATTTGTGAAAATTCAGGGTGGAAATCCCGAGGATGTAGATCATATGGAGTCACTTTTGTCTGCAAAGGTGGTTTCAGATGTGGTTGCTTTAAAGGATGGTTATGTAGCAAAAATTGAAGCGGAACAAATTGGTCATGCTTCCATGATTATGGGAGGGGGCCGTGCTTCAAAAGAAGATGATATTGATTTGTCGGTAGGAATTATTCTTCGAAAGAAGGTTGGGGATTTTGTAAAGGCAAATGAACCCATTGCCACCGTATACGCAAATGATTCGTCTTTGTGTGAAAAAGCGAAAGAGGAAATATTGGATTCCTACCAATTTTCAGACACAAAAACCCAGGGGAAACCCATGGTGATAAAAACGATTAAATAGGGGAACTTCATTGGAAAAAGAAATTTTATTAAATATACCGGCAGAACATTTGGAAAACATTTTCGGCCAATTTGATCACAATGTAAAAATTATAGAAAATGGCTTGGAAGTATCTTTGGTAAATCGAGGAGATTCCGTAAAAATCATGGGTGAGGAATCATCGGTAGAAGCTGCCAAAAACATTGTAAACGAGCTCCTTCACTTGTCCAAAAGGGGAAATCAAATTACGGAGCAAAATGTTCGTTACGCCATGTCCTTAAAAGAAAACTTAGGAGATCATCCTATGGTAAAAATGGATGAGGATCTTATTTGTCATACGGTTTCCGGAAAACCGGTTAAACCCAAGACAATGGGACAAAAGAAATATGTGGATGCCATTCGAAACAAGATGATTGTGTTTGGAATGGGACCGGCTGGTACAGGAAAAACATATTTGGCTATGGCTATGGCCATTACTGCATTTCAGGCAGGAGAGGTATCAAGGATTATCCTTACAAGACCTGCCATTGAAGCAGGAGAAAAGTTGGGATTTTTGCCCGGTGATTTACAAAGTAAGGTAGATCCTTATTTAAGACCTTTGTATGATGCGCTGTATCAGATTATGGGAGCGGAGAGCTTCCAGAGAAATATGGAAAAGGGGCTAATCGAAGTGGCACCTTTGGCCTATATGAGAGGTCGAACCTTGGATAATGCCTTCATTATTTTGGATGAAGCACAGAACACCACGCCGGCTCAGATGAAAATGTTTTTAACAAGAATCGGTTTCGGGTCGAAAGCTGTCATTACCGGTGATGCGACACAAAAGGATTTGGCTCCCGGCACGGTTTCCGGTTTGGATGTGGCCTTAAAGGTCCTTGCAAAAGTAGAGGATATTGGTATTTGCACCCTTACAGGTAATGATGTGGTACGTCATCCATTGGTTCAAAAAATTGTAAATGCCTATGAAATATACGAAAAAAATCAACATAAAGGACGCAAGAAGTAATGAATATTGAAGAAAAGAAAATTGCACCGAAAAGATTTTTTTACGTAATGGCCATGTTTGTGGTATCCGTATGCAGTGTCTTTGCTTTAAGCTATGGAAGGAAAATGCTTTTGGACCAGGCGCTTTGTTTGGTTACTTTATTTGCAGCCTATTGGATGGTTTTAATTCTATCTTTGGTACATCAAAGAAAAATCGGGAAATTCACATATAAAGATACTACCTATCAACACTTGTTTGTGATATCGTTCATTAGTTGGGTATTAATCATAGGCACCTCGTATTTACCGGATTATTTCGGTCCAATTCTTTTGATTGCATTTTTATATGTATCCGTTTGTGAAAGCAGCTTGTCTTTAGCAATGTGCATATTTTTGGATGTATTGCTTTGTTTTATCACAGGAAAAAACAGTTATGTGCTGTATTGCTATTGCATTTTATCTATTTTCGGAACGTTGTTTGCTTATTACATCAAAGAGCAAAAGCATGAAAAGAGATTGGAAAATTATGTTCTGATTGGACTGGTCCAATTTTTAATTCCTTGTATTTTTTATGATTTTACCTACGGTAAACTGGAATTAAGTGCTATGATACAATTTGGTATTGCCGCAGTGATTCATGCATTGATTATTTACTTTGGCTTCGGGATCCTTTCAAACTGGGATCATAAAGAAGAAAGTATCGCCTATGAAACCTTCAGTGATTTTGATTTTTCTCTGGCTCAGGATTTGAAACGTTTTTCTCCCGGAGAATACTATCACGCTACAAAGGTTTCAAAACTTGCCCGGGATTGTGCAGCAGAAATCGGGGCAGATGAGTTGTTATGTGCCTGCGGAGGACTTTATTATCACATTGGTATTATGGAGGGCGAGCCTATCGTGGACAATGGAGTTTCCATTTCCCAAAACAGATGTCTTCCTGAACCGGTGGTGCGAATCATTAGTGAATACGGTGGTATTATGCAAAAGCCTTCGACTCCGGAATCTGCCATTGTGCAAATGGTTGATTCTTTAGTTACAAAGGTGGAAGCATTGGGAGATACCATGGAAAGCTCTTGGAATCAGGAAATGTTGATTTATCAAACACTAAACGAGTTTTCCAACGAGGGAATGTATGATGAATCCGGACTTACCATGAATCAGTTCTTAAAGATCAGAGACTGTCTGATTATAAAGGAGAATTTGCTATGACAATTGAAATTAACGAAGAGGTAGAAACATCTTTTGATTTTGATTTGAAGGAAGTGGCCCATCAGGTAATTAACGGGGTTTTAGATTTTGAAAAGTTTCCCTATGAAGCAGATGTTTCCTTAACACTTGTTTCTTCGGAAGATATTCAAACTATTAACAAAGAGCAAAGGGAAATGGATAAGGTAACTGATGTGCTGTCTTTTCCCATGATTCCTTGGTCATCTCCGGTTTGCTATGAAGAACTGGAAACCTTCGATGATATTTTTCATCCGGAGACAGGAGAGGCGATGCTGGGAGACATTGTACTATGTGTTCCAAAGGTCATTGCCCAGGCTCTTGAATTTGGTCATTCGAAAAAGAGAGAATATGCTTTTTTGATTGCCCATAGTATGTTACATTTATTAGGTTACGATCATGAGGATGAAGATGAACGTATCCAAATGGAAAATCGCCAAAAAGAAATTTTAGAATACATTGGTATTACAAGGGAGGATTAATAAGAAATGAAACTAGGAAAGTTGGAACTCAGTAAAAAACAACTGGGAATTATTATCGGTGTACTTGTTGCCGTAATTGTTCTTGTAGTTGTACTTGTTGTGGTTAACGGAAAGAAGCAAAAAACTGAGGAACCCAAGACAGAAACCAAGACGGAAGTTGTGGAAGAAACAACCGATACCGGTGCAAAATCTCTTTTGACAGGAGAGAGCATTAGCGAAGAAATCGCTAACAACAGACCCATTGCAGTAATGATTGAAAACACTGTGGATGCTATGCCCCAGTATGGTTTGAATTCTGCAGGTGTTGTTTATGAATGTCCTGTTGAAGGTGGATTAACCAGATTAATGGCAATCTTTGACAATTACTATGATTTGGAACAAATCGGTAACGTTCGTAGCTGCCGTCCTTACTATGTATATTTTGCAAAAGAGTTTGATGCAATTTATGTTCATGTAGGTCAGAGTATTCACGGACAGGTATTACTTGAAACCGGAATCGTTGATGATTTAAATGCTTTGAAGGGTGCTGCAGCAAATATCACCTTCTTTAGAACTTCTGAAAAGAAGGCGCCTCATAACTGCTACGTTTCTGCTGAATCAGTAGCAAAGGGTATTGAAGCAGAAGGATATCGTACTACTTATGAAGATGGTTACACCGGACATTATCAGTTCGCATCTGAGGATGCTCCTAATATGTTAGAAGACGGTGAAGACTGTGCCGTTGTTTGTCCTTATTTCTTCAACAATGAACCTTATTTCATTTACAACGAAGAGACTCAGACATATGACCGTTATCAGTTCAATAAGGCACAGACTGACATTATTGATGGAGAGCAGATTTCTGTAAAAAATATTTTGTTCCAGACATCTGCATCAGCAACCTCTTTGTATGAAGAAACTCAGTATTTGAACATTCCTTTGGTAGGAAGCGGTGCCGGAAAGTACTTCACCAACGGTAAGATGATTGATGTTACTTGGCAGAAAGATTCCGATACAGATATTACCCATTACTATGATGCTGCCGGAAATGAAATCCAGTTGAATGTTGGTAAGACTTGGGTTTGCTTAATTCAGTCACAGTATATGGACGAAAACAAATACTATGCAACAGAGGAAGATTTTAACAATCGATAATCAGTTTTATGAATAGCAATAAAAATAACAGTACAAATTTTTTAGTTCAGGGATCTATCCTTGCAATAGCATCTATAATTAGCCGTATTGTGGGACTCTTATACAGAGTCCCACTTAAGGCTATTATTGGCAAAATGGGAAATAATTACTATGGTACCGCTTTTGAGATTTACAGTATCATATTGATTATTTCTTCTTACAGTTTACCTTTGGCTGTTTCCAAATTGGTTGCTACCCGTATGGAAATGGGTCAGGTGAAAAATACCATGAAGGTATTAAAAGGAGCTTTGCTTTTTGCATTTATCAGCGGCGGTATTTTTATGACCGTTGTCTTTTTTGGTGCAGATTTTTTCACCGGACTATTACAGACTCCATTGGCATCTGTTGCATTGCGAGTGTTGGCTCCAGTTATTCTTATTGTTGCAGTGTTAGGAGTATTTCGTGGATTTTTCCAGGGATTACATACTATGATGCCCAGTGCGGTCTCTCAGATTATTGAGCAGATTATTAACGCTATTGTATCCGTTGTTGCTGCCTATTTTTTGTTTGGATATGGAATGAGAATCGGTGGCGTTTTAGGGGATTCAGAGGAATATGCCGCTGCATATGGAGCTGCAGGTGGTACCTTGGGAACAGCCTTAGGTGCGCTGGCTGCTTTATTATTTGTACTGTTTATTTATGTTATTTTTTACAAAAAGTTTAAAAGAAGAGTTATAAGAGATCATAAACCTATGAAAGAGTCTTATGGTACTATTTTTAAGATTCTTATTATGACCATTATTCCTGTTCTTTTAAGCACCACACTTTACAATATCAGCTCCATTTTAGATCAGGGTATCTTTAAGAATATCGTTACCCTACAGGGCTATGACAAAAAGCTGATAGGTGAGTGGTGGGGCGTGTATACCGGTCAGTATAAGGTATTGATAAATGTTCCTATTTCCATTGCCAGTGCTATGGCAGCCTCTTCCGTGCCTACCTTAACGGCAGCGTATCAGAGACAGGATAAAAAACAGATTCGATATCAGATCCACAGTGCTACACGCTTTATTATGATTATTGCCTTCCCTTGTACCGTTGGAATGGCGGTTTTGGGCGGACCTATTATGATGTTTTTGTTTGCTGATGCGGATCCCATATCTGCTCAGATGATGACCTATGGTGCTATCTCAATTTTGTTTTATTCTCTGTCTACCTTATCAAACGGTTTGTTACAGGGAATTAACCGGTTGCGTATTCCGGTACAAAATGCGGCAATAGCTTTGGTATTACAGGCACTGTTTTTAATCGGGGCATTGGAGCTCTTTGATTTGAATATTTTTGCCGTAGTTTATGCCAACGCATTCTATGCATTCTGTATGTGCGTATTGAACCATATTGCTGTGGTTCGTTACAGTGGCGTTCATCAAAACATTATGACTACCTACATTCTTCCATTTACGGCTTCTGCAATTATGGGAGTGGCTGTATTTTTGGTATACCAGGGAGTTCATTTTGTTACAAAGAGTAATTCCATTTCCTGTGTATTTGGAATAATATTTGGTGGTATCGTTTACTTTGTGGTATTGCTATTAATTCGAGGAATCGGTAAAAAAGAACTTTTGCGTTTCCCGAAAGGAGCATACTTAGTTTATATAGCTGAAAAGTTACATTTACTGTAAGGAGTATTTGCATGAAATATGATGTTGTTGTAATCGGTGGCGGTGCCTGTGGAATGATGGCAGCCTTATCCGCAAAAGAAGCCGGTGGTACTGTTTGTATTTTGGAAAAAAACAGTATGCTTGGAAAAAAAATACTTGCAACGGGAAACGGTAGATGCAATTTTACAAACGAATATCAGGATGAAAAATGCTACCGAGTTGGCAATTTCCAGGTTTTCAAAGAGGTATTATCCCGATTCAATGTGGAAAGGACCTTGGTCTTTTTTTCTAAGATTGGAATTTTATATAAATCCAGAGAGGGATATTACTATCCCAGAAGCAATCAGGCTTCTTCCATTCGTCATTGCATGGAAAAAGCCGTTATGGCAAAGGGAATTGATTTTCGTTTAAATACGGAAGTAACGGAAGTGGCGGAAAATGACGGTGGCTTTTGTGTTACCACGAAAGATGGCGATTATTTTGCAAAAAAAATTATTGTCTGCACCGGGGGAAAAGCATCTCCCAAAAGCGGTAGTGACGGAATAGGGTATACACTTGCAAAAAGATTTGGTCATCATATTATAAAGCCGTTGCCGGCACTGGTTCAGTTGCAGTGTAAAGAAGGGTATTTTAAATCTTTAAAAGGCATTCGTTCCATGGGAAAGGTGTCTTTATATGTGGATGGAAAAGAGGTTGCATCCGACCTTGGAGAATTGCAGTTTACCAAGGAGGGAATTTCTGGTATTCCGGTGTTTAATGTAAGTAGATTTGCGGTAGTTGCTCTAAATCAAAAGAAGGGAGTATATGCTTCTTTGGATTTATTCCCTGATTTTTCTTTTGATGTTTTATGTTCCCATTTATCTAATCAGTTGTTATATCGTAGCTATCCTGTAACCGTTACAGAAGGCTTAATCGGTATGTTAAATGATAAACTGATTCCGGTGTTGTTAAAACAGTTATCTATTAAACCGGATGAATCCGTATATTCTTTGTCTAATGATGATATTGGAAGAATGGCTTCCTTTTTCAAGGATTGGCAAGTGGAAATTTCCGGATACAATGATTTTGACAGTGCGCAGGTGACCTGTGGAGGCGTGGATTTAAATGAAGTGACCAACCATTTGGAATCTCAAAAAACCCCCGGGGTATTTTTTGCCGGAGAAGTATTGGATGTGGATGGTATTTGCGGTGGATATAACCTGCAATGGGCCTGGTCCAGCGGATATGTAGCTGGAAAAGGCGCGATGGAGTAACGTAATGATTCTTTTAAAACAAGTGAAGGTTTTGGTTAGTGACCAGCCCAAACAAGCTTTAAAAAATAAAATATTGAAAGAATTAAAGCTTCAAAATGATGAAGTTTTAAGTATGGAAATTCTGCGTCAGTCTGTGGATGCCAGAAAGAAACAGGAGTTGTTCTATGTTTACAATGTGGCATTGCAGTTAAGGGATAAAGAGGATCTTATTTTAAAACGAAAGTACAAGTTTTCCATAGAACCCTATGAAATGATTCCCTTTGAAATTCCTTTCGTTTCAGACAAAGACCATGAGAAAATTGCTGTTATCGGTGCCGGTCCTGCCGGTTTGTTTTGTGCCTATTATTTAGCACTTGCTGGATTTAAACCTGTACTTTTGGAACGGGGCAAAAAGGTAGAAGAGCGAAAAGCAGACGTGGAAGAGTTTTGGAACAACGGAAAACTTTTATCTTCTTCCAACGTTCAGTTTGGAGAAGGTGGAGCAGGTACCTTTTCCGATGGAAAGCTTAACACTTTGGTGAAAGACAAAACCGGTAGAAATACCTTTGTTTTGGAAACCTTTGTGAAATTTGGAGCTCCATCCAGTATTTTATATGATTTTAAACCCCACATCGGAACGGATATTCTTATTGACGTAATTAAAAACCTTCGAGAAGAATTAATTCGTCTGGGCTGTGAGATTCGTTTTGAGACGAAGGTGGAGGATTTTGTTTTTAAGAGCGGTGGATTGGTTGGCTTGGTATTAGAATCCAAAGAAGAAATCCCCTGCTCCAAAGCAGTGTTGGCAGTGGGACACAGTGCCAGAGATACCTTTGAAACTTTATATCATAAAAACATTGAAATGACGGCGAAGGAATTTGCCGTAGGATTTCGTGTAGAGCATGAGCGGTCCTTTATTGATGAGCATCAATACGGAAGTTTTGCTGAAAAACTTGGGGCTGCGCCTTATAAACTAGCTACAAAATTGAAAAATCAACGGGGCGTATATTCCTTTTGCATGTGTCCCGGTGGTTATGTTGTAAATTCATCTTCGGAAGAAGGATTTTTGGCAGTAAACGGTATGAGTTATTCCGGCCGTGACGGATTAAACTCCAATTCTGCTATTGTGGTTTCCGTAGGAGCAAATGAATATGACTTAAATGATCCTATGGCAGGAATTGCCTACCAAAGAAGCTTGGAAAAGAAGGCCTTCGAACTGGGAAAGGGAAAGATTCCCCAACAGTTATATGGAGACTATTTGGCAAAGCGTCCTTCCGTTAGTTACGGAGGGTTTTCTTCCATGCATAAGGGAGCTGCTTCCTTTGCAGATTTGTCAGGATTGTTCTCCGAAGATATGAGAACTTCATTTATTGAGGGTATGAATCTCTTTGAGCATAAAATGAAAGGCTTTGCCTCCGAGGAAATGATTTTATCCGGAGTGGAAAGTCGTACCTCATCCCCGATTCGAATTCTGAGGGATGAAAACTTTATGTCCAATATGAAAGGACTATATCCTTGCGGAGAGGGTGCCGGATATGCCGGCGGAATTACCTCTGCTGCCATGGATGGAATAAAGGTGGCGCAAAGTATAGTTGCCGCTTATACAAAAGATTAGGATGGAAATTATGGCTGAATATACACCAATGATGCAACAATATTTAAAAACAAAATCGGAATATTCGGATTGTATCTTGTTTTACAGACTGGGTGATTTTTACGAGATGTTTTTTGATGATGCAAAAATTGTTTCAAAAGAATTGGAACTTACCTTAACGGGGAAAGCCTGTGGTATGGAAGAAAGAGCTCCTATGTGTGGAGTTCCTTTTCATGCTGTGGACAATTATCTCCCGAGACTGGTAAACAAAGGCTACAAGGTTGCTATTTGTGAACAGGTGGAAGATCCCAAGGAAGCAAAGGGTATCGTAAAAAGAGAAGTAATTCGCGTGGTTACGCCTGGAACCAATATTGATGCGGCTTCTTTGGATGAATCAAAAAATAACTATATTATGAGTGTGGTTTATCAAATTGATCGTTTTGGTTTGGCCTTTGCCGATGTTTCCACCGGTGATTTTTTCCTTACGGAAGTGGATTCTCAAAGAAAGCTTTTTGATGAATTAAATAAGTTTCATCCATCTGAATTGATTTGTAATGAAGCCTTTTATATGAGTGGCATTTCCATTGATGAACTTCGCAACCGTTATCATCTTTTGGTTTCATCTTTAGATGCAGTTTATTTCGAAGATTCCTTTGTAAAAGATGTGATTTTGCGACACTTTAAGAGTATGTCATTGGAGGCTTTGGGTATTTCTGATTTCCCTGCAGGTGTGGCTGCAGCCGGTTCTTTGTTGCAATATCTTATGGATACGCAAAAATCCGATTTACATCATATGAATCGTATTGTTCCCTATGTAAACGGAAACTATATGATGATTGATTCTTCATCAAGACGAAATCTTGAACTTGTGGAGACTATGAGAGAAAAGGAAAAGCGGGGATCATTGCTTTGGGTTTTGGATAAGACCAAGACGGCTATGGGAGCGAGAACCCTTCGCAGTTTTATTGAACAGCCTTTAATTCATAAAGAAGATATTATAAAACGTCAGGAAGGTGTGGCGGAGTTTAACAAGCACTTAATCTCCAGAGAAGAGTTACGGGAATATTTAAATCCCGTTTATGATTTGGAGCGATTAATGACTAGAATTGCATATCAAACCGCCAATCCCAGAGACTTGATTGCATTTAAAAATTCCATTGGGGTAATTCCCGGAATAAAAGCAGCCTTAGGTGATTTTCACAGTGATGTTTTGGTGGAATTAAATGATGCCATGGATGCCCTTTCGGATTTATATCAACTGATTGATGAATCCATTAAAGAAGAACCTCCCGTATTGGTCCATGATGGAGGAATTGTTAAAGAGGGCTTCAACGAGGAAGTGGACCGACTTCGAAAAGCAAAGACAGAAGGAAAGTCCTGGCTGGCCGAATTGGAAGCAAAGGAAAAAGATAAAACAGGAATCAAGAATCTCCGTATCAAATACAATAAGGTTTTTGGTTACTTTTTAGAGGTGACAAATTCCTATTTGGATTTGGTGCCGGATTATTTTATTCGGAAACAGACTTTGACCAATGCTGAGCGATTCTACACTCCGGAATTAAAGGAGTTGGAAAACACTATTTTAGGTGCGGAAGAGCGATTGACTTCATTGGAGTATGAGCTTTACAAAAACATTTTGGATTCCATTAATTCTCAGGTGGATCGTATCCAAAAAACAGCGAGAGCCATTGCACATTTGGATGTATTTTTGTCCCTTGCTTATGTAGCGGAAAAGAACCATTATGTAAGACCAAAGATTACAGAAGACGGTGTGATCAAAATTGAAGGGGGACGTCATCCTGTAGTGGAAAAAATGATGGACAATGATATGTTCATCAAAAACGATACCTTCTTAGACGAAAAGAAAAATCGTGTATCTATTATCACCGGTCCGAATATGGCGGGTAAATACACCTATATGAGACAAACAGCTCTAATTGTTTTAATGGCTCAGATCGGAAGTTTTGTTCCTGCAGACAAAGCCAAGATTGGAATTGTAGATCGTATCTTTACCAGAGTAGGAGCTTCCGATGATTTGGCTTCAGGACAGTCTACTTTTATGGTTGAGATGAATGAAGTTGCTAATATTTTAAAAAATGCAACCCCCAATTCTCTTTTGATTTTGGATGAAATAGGAAGAGGAACTTCTACCTTTGATGGACTTTCCATTGCCTGGGCGGTTGTAGAACATGTTGCAGATACAAAGATTTTAGGAGCAAAGACCTTATTTGCTACTCATTATCATGAACTTACGGAGCTGGAGGGAAAACTTGATGGAGTAAATAACTATTGTATTGCCGTTAAAGAAAACGGTGACGATATTGTATTTCTTCGAAAGATTGTTCCTGGTGGTGCAGACAAGAGTTATGGTATTCAGGTAGCCAAGCTGGCTGGCGTCCCCGATTCCGTTACGGAAAGGGCAAAAGAAATTGTCAGTGCCTTGGTGAAAAATGATATTGCCGATGTGGCGAGAAATCTTGCTGCGGAAAGCGCCGGATTAAAAGTGAAACCGGTGATTAAAACTGATGAAGTGGAATTAAATCAAATGACACTTTTTGATACGGTTTCCGATTCAGATATTATTCATGAGATTACAGAATTGGATATTAAGAATCTCACTCCCATAGATGCATTAAACATTTTAAACGAGTTACAGAGTAAGGTGAAGAATCGATGGTAGAAACACAAAAGATTGAACTGCTAAATCAGGAAACAATTGATAAAATCGCAGCGGGAGAAGTGGTGGAACGACCTGCTTCCGTTGTAAAAGAACTGGTGGAAAATGCCATTGATGCAAAAAGTACTGCCGTTACTGTAGAGATTAAAGATGGTGGTATTTCCATGATTCGAATTACGGATAATGGATGTGGTATTCCAAGAGATGAAATCCAAAAAGCTTTTTTGCGCCATTCCACTAGCAAGATTCGAAAGGTGGAAGACTTGGACGGCATTCGTTCCTTGGGATTCCGTGGAGAGGCCTTGTCTTCCATTGCTGCAGTTTCCAGAGTGGAATTGCTGACAAAGACTTCTGATGAACTTACCGGAACTTCCTATCGAATTGAGGGTGGAGAGGAAAAAGAACTTTTGGAAATGGGGACTCCCGATGGAACCACCTTTTTTGTACGCCAGTTATTTTATAACACTCCCGCCAGAAAAAAGTTTTTGAAATCACCTATGACAGAGGGAAATTATATTGCCGAAGTAGTGGAAAAATTGGCGATTTCCCATCCTGAAGTTGCATTTCGTCTTTTGGTAAACGGAAATGAAAAATTTGCCACTGCGGGCAATGGAAATTTAAAGGATGTAATCTATCAGATTTACGGATTGGAGATTACAAAAGAACTGATTGAAATTCATGAGGAAACCCCTCATTTTTATATTCACGGATATATTGGAACTCCTTTGATTAATCGAGGAAACAGAGGCTATGAAAGCTTTTTTGTAAATGGAAGATATGTAAAAAGCCAAACTCTGATGTGCTCCGTGGAAGCCGGTTATGAAGGTTTTTTAATGCAACATCAGTATCCCTTTGTCATTCTGAATTTGGATTTTTCTTCTCATGAAGTGGATGTAAATGTACATCCCACAAAGCAGGAAGTAAGATTCCAAAATAATGATATTATAGCCGATGATTTGAAGCATCTGATTTCCTATAAATTAAAGGTGCGGGAAGATATTTCCACCGTTCCTTTAACAGATAAGGATACTGTTGAAGTTACCGTAGAAAAAATAAAAGGTGCGGAGCCTTTTGAAACTTCCCACTTACAGGATTTTAAAGCAAAAATCGAAGAAAGAATCCTACAAGAAAAAGAAGAGGTTAACTTTGACTATCGAAAAGCTTATCAGCCCATTGCCATAAATGTGGGAGATACGAAATCTGTTTCTACACCGGTAGAAGAGGAGACTGTGGTTTCAGAGTCTCACACTTTTGATGCGCCTGAAGTTTCACCTTCCAAACCCCAGGTAAAACCTACTTTTGTACAACAGACGTTTTTGGATGAGGCTTCCGTAAAACAACACCGTATTATCGGTCAGGTTTTTGATACCTATTGGATGGTAGAATTTGACGGCTGTTTGTATATCATAGATCAACATGCAGCCCATGAAAAAGTATTGTTCGAACGAACCATGAAAAGATTGAAGGAAAAGGAGATGACATCTCAGCAGATTTCTCCTCCCATTATTGTGTCTTTGTCAGAAACAGACAAAAATCTTTTGTTTGAAAATGAAGAAAGTTTTCGAAAAGTAGGATACGAATTCTCTTCTTTTGGAGGAAGTGAAGTATCTTTGACAGCCATTCCTGACAACTTGTTTGGAATAGATGCAAAAGAGTTATTTTTAAACACCATTGCTGCACTATCTGATGTGGGTCGTTCCTCCAACAGTGATTTGATTTTGGAAAAAGTGGCGTCTATGTCATGTAAGGCTGCGGTAAAGGGCCATGACCATTTATCCTTACCAGAAATCGAAACCTTAATTTCCGATTTACTTTCTTTGGAGAACCCTTATCACTGTCCCCATGGAAGACCAACCATTATTCGAATGACACAGTACGAATTAGATAAGAAATTTAAAAGGATCGTATAATGAAGAAACCTCTTGTGATTGTTGCCGGACCTACGGCTACTGGAAAAAGTAAATATTCCGTTTTGTTTTCAAAACGCCATAACGGTGCCGTGATTTCTGCCGATTCCATGCAGGTGTATAAATACATGGATATTGGCTCCGCAAAAATCACCAAAGAGGAAATGCAGGGCGTTCCCCATTATTTGGTGGATGTTTTGGAACCCAAAGAGGAGTTCCATGTTGCCAGATTTCAGTCCATGGCAAAAGATGCGCTAAGGGATATTTATGAAAAAAATCAAATCCCTGTGGTATGCGGCGGAACCGGATTTTATATTCAGGCTTTGTTGTATGGAATTGATTTTTCTTCCGGAGAAGAAAACAATAACCTTCGACAGGAATTACAATGTTTTGCAGATGAACATGGGGCTCATGCTTTGTTTGAACGCTTAAGAGCAGTTGACCCCAAATCCTGTGAACTCATTCATGAAAATAATGTAAAACGGGTAATCCGTGCCATTGAATATTATGAAACCACAGGGAAACCGATTTCCTTGCATAATGCCAGAGAAAAGGAAAAAGAATCGGAATACAACTTTGCGTTTTTCGTATTAAATGATGATCGTCAAAAGTTATATGACGGGATTGACCGCCGAGTAGATGAGATGGTAGAAATGGGTCTGTTTGACGAGGTGAAACGTCTGAAAGAAATGGGATATTCCAAAGACTATGTATCCATGCAGGGCTTGGGATATAAAGAGGTTTTGGATGCCTTAAACGGTGATATTACCTTTGAAGAGGCTGTGTATCGAATCAAGCGGGATACACGACATTTTGCAAAACGCCAGATTACCTGGTTTAAAAGAGAAAAAGATGTTGTTTGGATTGATAAATCACAATTTGAATATAATGATGAAAGAATTCTTTCCTTCATTGAGGAGGAATGTAAAAAGAGGAATATTCTATGTTAGACATGTATGAAATGTACAAAGAGATTGGTATTTCAAAAGAAGTATATGAATTTGGGGAAAAGATTTTAGAGGATTTAAAAGATCGCTTTGAAGAATTTGATCGGGTTTGTGAGTATAACCAGTTGAAGGTACTTCAGGCAATGCGCAAAAACAAAGTCAGCGCAGAATGTCTTTTGGGAACAACGGGTTACGGCTACAATGATTTGGGTAGAGAGACCTTAGAGCGAGTGTATGCAGATACCTTCAAAGGTGAAGATGCTTTGGTTCGTCCTCAGATTACTTGTGGTACCCATGCGTTGGCCCTAGCTTTAATGTCAAATCTTCGTCCCGGGGATGAACTTTTGTCTCCTGTGGGAAAGCCCTATGATACTTTGGAAGAAGTAATTGGTATCCGTCCTTCTCAGGGATCTTTGGCAGAATACAACATCACCTACCGTCAGGTGGATTTACTCTCTGACGGAGGATTTGATTATGAAAATATCAAAAAGGCCATCAATGAAAAAACAAAATTGGTAACGATTCAGCGTTCCAAAGGATACGCTATGCGTCCTTCTTTTTCCGTAGAACGAATCGGAGAATTGATTTCCTTCATAAAAGAAATCAAACCTGACGTTTTGGTTATGGTGGACAACTGCTACGGTGAGTTTGTTGAGACAAGAGAACCTTTGGAAGTGGGCGCTGACATGATTGTTGGTTCTTTGATTAAGAATCCCGGCGGCGGATTAGCGCCTACCGGTGGTTATATTGTTGGAAAGAAAGAGTGTATTGAAAATGCAGCACATCGCCTTACTTCACCGGGCCTTGGAAAAGAAGTAGGAGCGTCTTTGGGAATGAATCAAAGTTTGTTCCAGGGATTTTTTATGGCTCCTACGGTTACAAATTCCGCTTTGAAGTCTGCGGTATTTGCTGCAAACATTTATGAAAAATTAGGCTATCATGTGGTCCCCAATGCTACAGAATCCCGTCACGATATTATTCAGTCTGTGGAATTGAAATCCGAAGAAGCTTTGATTGCTTTTTGTAAGGGTATTCAGTCTGCGGCTCCCGTGGATTCTTATGTAACACCAGAACCTTGGGATATGCCGGGATATGATGCAAAAGTTATTATGGCTGCAGGAGCTTTTGTACAGGGCTCTTCCATAGAACTTTCTGCTGATGGACCTTTGAAACCCCCTTACGCAGTGTATTTCCAGGGTGGTTTGACCTGGTATCACGGCAAGGTTGGAATCTTAATGTCCTTGCAAAAACTTTATGAGGCGAACCTTGTTATGGATATTTTGTTATGATAAAATATCTTAGTTAAAATACACAAAATCCGAGCTTGAATTCGGTTTATATACTAAGGAGGAATCATGAACAACGGTTACGGAATTGACCTGGGTACAGGTAATTTAAAAATATTTTCACTTACATCAGGTGAAGTTACAAATCAAAAAAATACCATTGCCATTGTGAATAAAAATGAAATGTATGCTTATGGTGATGATGCTTATTCTATGTATGAAAAGGCACCTGAAACCATTTGTGTATCATTTCCCATTATCAATGGTGTAATTGCTGATTTTGACAATATGCAGACCATGCTTTTGGAAGTATTGGAAAACAATGTAAAAGCGAAATTAAAGGGCTCTGATATTGTAATTGCCGTTCCTACTGACATTACAGAAGTAGAAAAGAAGGCATTTTATGATATGTTTGCAAAAACAAAGATTAAAGCAAAGAGTATTTCTCTTTGTGAAAAGCCTTTGGCGGATGCCCTTGGAATGGATTTGGATATTACCGAACCTACCGGTGTAATGGTAGTGGATGTTGGTGCTGATACCACAGAAATTTCCGTAATTTCTTTGGGTGGTTTGGTATTAAGTGAACTGTTGCCCTATGGTGGAAACAAATTGGATGAATCCATTGTTACTTACATGAAACGTAAGTTTAATCTTTTGATTGGAAAGAAAACTGCGAAATCATTAAAAGAAGGGATTGGAGCAGCTGTTTCCGGACAAAATACTTCTATGCAGATCGTTGGTAGAGACGTAGTATCCGGTCTTCCTATTGAGATGGATGTGGCTTCGGACATTGTCTTCGAAGGAATGAAGGACGACTTAAACAATATTTGTACTTCCATAAAAATGACATTGGAAAAGGTTCCCCCGGAATTGGCAAAGGATATTGTAAAATCCGGTATTTATTTAACCGGTGGCGGTTCTTTGATTAGGGAATTCGCATCCTATATTACAAATGTTACCAATATCAAGGTAAACGTTGCACAAAACGGAGAAGAAACTGTTGCCCGTGGACTTGGAAAAGTCTTAAGTGACGAAAAGTATCGCCGTTTTGGTTATAGTATGAAATCACGTATTTTTAGTTAACAGGATGGATTATGAGACAAAGAAATAAAATAACAATTCCCACAGGCGGATTGTTTCTAATTTTAATTACGGTTTGTTTCATGCTTTTGGCATTAAGTTATGTTACTGGCTTTTCCGGAGGACCGGTTCAGACAGTAGCAAATTACATCTTTGTTCCCATGCAAAAGGGTTTGGACTTTATTGGAAACGGGATTACCGAAAGTACGGAAGATGCCAAGACAAAAGAAGAGTTGCTTGCGGAAAACGAAAGTTTAACCAAGCAGGTAGAGGAGTTAACGACTCAGCTTACCAATATGCAGCTTCAGCAGGAAGAATTGGAACGCTTGGAAAAGCTTCATGATTTGGCTACGGATTATGGCCAGTATGATACCGTTGGAGCTCACGTTATCGCAAAGGGAACCAGTAACTGGTTCAATACCTTTACCATTGATAAAGGAACCAATGATGGGGTAAAGGTAAATATGAATATTATTTCCGGTAGTGGACTTGTTGGTATTGTTACGGAGGTTGGTCCCAGTTATGCGGTGGTTCGTTCCGTAATTGACGACAATTCTTCCGTTAGTTCCATGATTCTTGCTACCTCTGACAATTGTATTGTGTCCGGAGATTTGGAATTGATGACGGATAGCAATATGATTGAGCTTACGGATTTGGAAGATCCCGATAATGAAGTGGAAGTAGGAACGGCAGTTGTTACCTCCAATATCAGTAGCAAATTTTTGCCGGGGATTTTAATTGGATATGTTAGTGAATTAAAGGAAGATGCTAACAATCTTACAAAGTCCGGAACCATTACACCTGTGGTTGACTTTAAACACTTACAGGAAGTATTGGTTATTTTGGAATTAAAAGAAACAGGAAACTCAGATGGAAATTAAGCCTATAATTAAAAGAATAATCGCATATGTATTGGTTACGGTAGTGTATTTTTTACTCCATACCAGTGTGTTTCCGAATTTTCAGTTAGGAGGAATCGCTCCCAATGTTATGGTGATTCTGGTTTCTGTTATTGGATTTATGAGAGGCGGAAATACCGCCTTGGTATTGGGCATGGCTTCCGGAATTCTTTTGGATATGTTTTCTGGAAGTTATTTTGGAATGTATGCCGTCATCTATCTTGTAATCGGTTTTATTAACAGTGGTTTTCATCAGTTGTTTTTTGGCGATGATATGAAATTGCCGCTGTTTTTAATTGCCAGCAGTGATTTTGTATATGGATTGTTGGTTTACGGTTGCATTTACTTTATGCGTGCCAGATACGATTTTGGTTTTTATTTGTTCCATGTAATGATACCGGAGGTTGTATATACAGTTTTGGTATCTTTGGTGTTGTATTTCCCTATTTATTATTTGGAACAGTGGTTAAATAAGTCAGATAAAAGGAGCGAACGGAAACTTGTTTGAGTGGCTGAATGATTTAAAAGAAAGATTTTTTTCTTCCCGTCTCACCGTGATGGTTGGGATTATGTCTCTTTTTGCCATCATTTTACTGGGACGTCTTTTTGTGTTGCAGATTGTGAGAGGTTCTTCTTATCAGGACAACTACAACTTGCTTACAGAAAAGACTGAGACTACTGATGCGACCAGAGGAAATATTTACGACAGAAACGGTAATCTCTTGGCTTACAGTGAGTTGGCCTATGCAGTTACCATTGAAGATAAATTTTCAAATTACAGTACCGATGATAAGAATAAACTACTAAACGAGATTCTTTATGAAATCATTACCAATTTAAATGCCAATGGGGATGAGATTGATAATGATTTTGGCATCTATTTAAATTCTGCAAAGGATTATACTTTTTCTTCTTCCGGCACGGCGTTACAGAGATTTCGTGCAGATATCTTTGGATATTCCAGTATTGATGATTTGAAATCCAAATCAGATAGCAAATATGATATTGACGAAGCCAATGCCACTGCGGATGAAATAATGGAATTTTTATGTGGAGAGAAGAAGTATGACATTTCCACAGATTATGACGAAGAGATTCGCTACAAAATTGCGGTTATTCGTTATAACATGAGCTTAAACAATTATCAGAAGTATATTTCTACCACCATTGCCTCAGATATCAGTGATGAATCAGTTGCTTATATTAAAGAGCATGAGGCGGATTTCACCGGTGTTGAAGTGGAAGAGAAGTCCGTTCGTCGTTATGATGAAAGCGAATGCTTTGCCAATATTTTAGGTTATACCGGAAAGATTTCTACGGAAGAATACGAAGAGTTGTCCAAAGAATCTGATGACTACACCTTAAACGATATTATCGGAAAAAGTGGTATTGAACAGTATATGAACGAATACCTTTCCGGTACAAAGGGATACAAGGTCGTATACGTAGACAATGTGGGAAATGTTTTAAAAGAAGCAGAATCCAAAGATGCTGTTTCCGGTGGAGATGTTTACCTTTCCATTGACAAGGATCTTACCATTGCTACTTACAATTTGTTGGAGCAGGAAATCGCCGGTATTGTGTATTCAAAGATTCAAAATATCAAAGAATACAATTCATCCTCTGATGATTCTTCTTCCAATATTGTAATTCCTATTTATGATGTGTATTTTTCACTGGTGAACAACAACCTCATTGATATTTCCGCTTTGGATTCCGATGAAGCCAGTGATGTTGAAAAAAGTGTATATTCCACATACACATCTAAATACCAAACGGTTCAAAATACCTTAAGAGATATTTTACTTGCAGATGCACCTACTACATACAAGGATTTATCCGAAGAGTATCAGCAGTATAGTACCTATGTGGTAAAGACCCTTCGTTCCAATGACGTATTGCTTTCTGACTCTATTGATACAACGGATGAGATGTATCAAAAATGGTCTAATGAGGAGCTTTCCGTAGAAGAGTATTTGAAGTATTGCATCGAAAACGATTGGATTGATATTACGGTATTTACACAGAAGTCTTTGTATGTGGATACTGACGAAGTGTATGAAAGCCTTGTGGATTATATCGCTTCCGATATTTTGACCACTACCGACTTTGAAAAACTGGTTTATCAGTACGCCATCTTAAATGATGAAATTACAGGAAATCAGCTTTGTACCATTTTATATGATCAGGGGTATTTGGAATGGGATGAATCCACCAGAAATTCTTTGGCTTCTGGTTCTTTGTCATCTTATTCTTTCTTAAAAGAAAAGATTCGAACCTTGGAAATTACTCCCGGTGAGTTGGCATTGGATCCTTGTTCTGGTTCCTGTGTCATCATTGATCCAAATAACGGAGATGTTTTGGCCTGTGTTTCTTATCCCGGATATGACAGTAACAAGCTTGCCAATTCCGTGGATTCCTCATATTACAGCCAGTTGGTATTTAACTTGTCAAATCCTTTGTACAACCATGCTACCCAGCAGCGTACAGCGCCTGGTTCTACCTTTAAGATGATTTCTTCTGTGGCAGGTTTGGCAGAGAATGTTATTACAACATCTACGCAAATCCAAGATTTAGGTATATTTGATAAGGTTTCCAACCAACCAAAATGTTGGTATTACCCCAGCAATCATGGTTCCATCAATGTATCGGAAGCTTTGAGAGATTCATGTAACTACTTCTTCTATGAAGTGGGTTATGAACTGGCTGGTGGAAGCAATTACAATGATGAAAAAGGTATTGAAAAGATTCAAAAGTATGCTTCCATGTTTGGATTGGATGAAAAAACCGGAATTGAAATTGAAGAAAGTACGCCGTCCATTGCTACAGAATACCCTGTCATGGCAGCCATTGGTCAGTCAGACAACAACTTTACTACAATTTCTTTGGCCCGTTATGTTACGGCAATCGCCAATAGCGGTACGGTATATGATTTATCTTTGATGGATCACGTAACAGATTCTGAGGGAAATACCATTGAAGAGTATTCCTCCACCGTAAAGAATACGGTAGATGTTTTGGATTCTTCCGAATGGTCTGCAATTCATTACGGTATGCGAATGGTAGTGGAATCCTTAGAGTGCTTTGATGGATTTTCTGTAGAGGTTGCAGGTAAAACCGGTACAGCGCAGCAGGTTACCACAAGACCTAACCACGCCTTATTTGTAGGATATGCTCCTTACAATAATCCGGAAGTTGCCATTGCCACCCGTATTGCCTTTGGTTATACATCTCATAATGCAGCTGAAGTTACAAAGAACATTTTAAGTGCTTACTTTGGTGTGGAAGATACAGAACAATTAATTAACGGTGAGGCTTCTGCCAATTCTTCTACAAATACGGTTACAGACTAGAGGTGATAGCGTGTCAGAATTATGTGTCATCAAATTAAACTCCAAGGGGTTACAGTTGGTATTGGATCCTGATTGTGACTATATGGATTTGGTGAAAGACGTGTGTTTAAAATTTCTAAAGAGCAAAGACTTTTTTGGAAGTAGAGACATTGTTTTAGAAATAAAAGGAAGAGATTTATCCCCCTCTGAATTAAGAGGGGTTGTGGAAGCAATTCAGCTCAACTCCGATTTGACCATTAAGTTGATTCGAGAAGAAGAGGAGCTAAGGGAGTACTCTTACCACGAGGATGTGGATAGATTTTATTATGAAAAAGCATTGGAAAATGCTAAAATAATAAGAGGCGATGTCTCATCCGATTTAAATGAGGAAATCTCCTTACTTGTGTTGGGAGATATAAAGAGAGAAGCCTTTGTGAAAGCCAGAGGAAGTGTCATTGTCCTTGGCAAAATCTTTGGAAAAGTGGAAGCCGGGGAAGCGGCGCATCCCGATTCCTTTATTATAGCTTCCGAATTCTTAAATACGGATATTACTCTTTGTGGAAGAACGAATGAAGAGTTGTTTGAAGAAAAAACAGGATTTTTTAAGAAAAAAGATAAGAAGGGTGAATTAAAGTGTGTTTCCATTTTCAGAGATGAAATGGTATTAGAACCTTTGGAACAGGGCATACTTTTTTCATAATCAGTTATGTTTCGAAATTACAGACTTAAAAATTTTAACTTACCATTGGTAATTTGCATTTTTGCTATTTCCATTTTGGGAATTTTGGTTATTGGAAGTGCAAATTCCGACTATCAGAATAAGCAGATTATCGGTATGTTGATCGGTGTGATTGTAATGGTAATTGTGGCTTTGATTGATTACGATTTTGTATTGCAGTTTTACTGGTTGTTCTATATCGGTATTGTTGGAATGCTAGGTGCGGTACTTGTCTTTGGTGATAATGCCAAAGGTGCTACCAGATGGATTGATTTGGGAGTGATTCGTTTTCAGCCTTCGGAATTGGCAAAGGTGTTGCTTGTTTTGTTCTTTGCCTTTTATCTTTCCAAGTATTCAGACGAAATCAATGATATGAAACGATTGGCGATTATCGCTGTTTTAGCTGGAATACCTCTTTTATTAATAGAAGAAGAACCGGATTTGTCCACCACCATCGTTACTTTTTTGATTATTGCATCCATGATTTTTTACAGTGGTTTGAGCTATAAAATTGTAGCACCACTGATTATTGTAGGCTTTGTAGGCGTGATTGTAATTCTTTTGGTGTTAACTCACGGTGGAGCTTCCCTTTTGGAGGGATATCAGAATTATCGTATTCTTGCTTGGTTGTATCCTGATGATTATCCCCAGTATTCCTATCAGCAGCAAAATTCTATTATGGCCATTGGCTCCGGACAGTTTTTTGGAAAAGGCTTATATACGGAGAGTATTCAGTCTGTGAAAAACGGTAATTATATTTCCGAGCCTCAGACCGACTTTATCTTTGCAGTTGCAGGAGAAGAATTGGGATTTGTTGGTTCAATCCTGGTGGTGGGACTTTTGTTTGCAGTTACGGTTTTTTGTTTAAAAACCGCGAAGAAGGCAAAAGATTTGGCAGGAGAGCTGATTTGTGTTGGAATGGCATCCATTGTTGGATTCCAGACATTTGTTAATTTATGCGTTGTTACCGGAATGTTTCCAAACACCGGTTTAACACTGCCTTTTATGAGTTATGGACTTACATCCTTGGTTACCTTATATTTTGGTATGGGATTTGTATTAAATGTTAGTTTACAGGCTAAGAAGTATTAGCAAAAGGAGGCATAAATGAATATTGGGTTGGTTGCTCATGATTCAAAGAAGAAATTAATGCAAAATTTTTGCATAGCATATCGGGGAGTTCTTTCTAGAAATGACTTGTTTGCTACTGGAACCACCGGTCGTTTGGTGGAAGAGGCTACAAATCTTACGGTACATAAGTATTTGTCCGGTCACTTAGGGGGAACTCAGCAGTTAGGGGCTCAGATTGAGCATAATCAAATTGACTTGGTGATTTTTTTGAGAGATCCCCTTCAGGCAAAATCTCATGAACCGGATGTAAACAGTATTGTCCGTTTATGTGATGCCCACAACATTCCCCTTGCCACCAATTTGGCAACAGCGGAATTATTAATTATGTCATTAGATCGAGGAGACCTTGAGTGGCGTGAAATGTACAAATAAAGTTATTAGTTTTATCTTAATCGTTGCAGTGATGTTTTGTTTTAGCGGCTGCAGTGAAGTAACAGTGGAAAATGAGTATTCGGTTTACGAAGATTCTTATGCATATGGGCTAATTAACAATGCACCTTTGTCCTCTTCCAATTTGATGGCGTCCAATCTTTGTGTAACGGACGGCACAGATTTGGGAACAGGCGATGTGGATTCCCAGGTTGCAGAGGGTGGAGGACTTTTCAATGTTGATACTGGGGAAGTTCTATATGCCCAAAATACCCTTGGAAAGTTGTATCCTGCCAGCACAACAAAGATTCTTACCGCCTATGTTGCTGTTAAATACGGTGATTTGGAGCAGGAGATTACGATTTCAGAAGAAGCCTGTGATCAAAGCAGTGATTCCTCTGTTTGTAATTTGAATCCTGGCGATGTTTTGACTTTACGTCAGCTTTTGTATGGTCTTATGCTTCGCAGCGGAAATGACGCTGCCATAGCAATAGCAGAAGGTGTGGCTGGAAGTGTGGATGCCTTTGTTTCCTTAATGAATGAGGAAGCATTAAAAATCGGTGCCACCCATTCTCACTTTGTAACCCCCAACGGATTACATGACGAGGACCATTACACTACAATTTATGATATGTATTTAATTACCAATGCAGCACTTTCTTCCAATGATATTGTTGAAATCCTGCAAACGGTGAATTATGATGTATATTACAAAAATTCTGCAGGAGAAGATGTCCAGCAAGCCTGGAGTAATACTTGCGGATATTTATCCGGACACTATGAAGCTCCGGATGGAATTACCGTAATCGGCGGTAAAACCGGTACTACCAATCCGGCAGGATACTGCCTGGTTTGTTATTGTACCAATGAAAATAATGAACATTTGATATCCATTGTTTATCATGCAGATTGTAGAGGAAATTTATATTTACTTATGAATGAGATGCTTGATAAATTTGGCAGATAGAAAGAAAGCGAGGAAAAAGTTATGGCTATTTTAGTTACTGGTGGAGCAGGATTTATCGGTTCCCATACCTGCGTGGAATTGTTAAATGCAAATTACGAAGTTGTTGTTTTGGACAACCTTCACAATGCAAGCGAAAAATCCTTGGATAGAGTGAAAGAACTCACTGGTAAAGATGTAAAATTTTATAAAGGTGATATTTTAGATCGAGATATCTTAAATAAGGTATTTGCTGAAAACAAAATTGATAGCTGTATTCATTTCGCAGGCTTAAAGGCTGTAGGCGAATCTGTACAGAAGCCTTGGGAATACTACGAAAACAATATTGCCGGAACATTAACTTTGGTTGATGTAATGAGAAAGAACAACTGCAAAAATATTATTTTCTCATCTTCCGCAACCGTTTACGGAAATCCCGCTGAGATTCCCATTACAGAAAAATGCCCTAAGGGACAGTGTACCAATCCTTATGGTTGGACCAAGTCTATGTTGGAGCAGATTTTATCCGATATTCAAAAGGCAGACAATGAATGGAATGTAGTTCTTCTTCGTTACTTCAATCCTATCGGAGCTCATCCTTCAGGACGTATGGGAGAAAACCCCAATGGTATCCCCAACAATTTAATGCCTTACATTACTCAGGTTGCTATCGGAAAGCTTCCGGAATTAGGAGTATTTGGTGATGACTATGATACACCGGACGGAACAGGCGTAAGAGATTACATTCATGTAGTTGATTTGGCACAGGGTCACGTAGCTGCATTAAAGAAAATCGAAGAAAATGCCGGCCTTAAGATTTACAATTTAGGAACTGGTGTTGGTTACAGCGTACTTGATATCGTTAAGAATTTTGAAGAAGCAAACGATATTAAGATTCCTTATCAGATCAAACCTCGTCGTGCCGGTGATATTGCCACATGTTATTCTGACGCTTCTTTGGCTAAAGAAGAATTGGGCTGGAGCGCTAAGTACGGTATAAAGGAAATGTGTGCCGATTCTTGGAGATGGCAGAAGAACAATCCCAACGGATATGAGGATTAATTTTCGCCTTTAAAATCAATTGGATTATTTGTTGTTTTTATAAAAAAGTGCTTGCAATTCATAAGCATTTATAGTAATATCCTATTGTTGTGTTTTAACAGCATAAGGATATGGTTCCTTGGTCAAGCGGTTAAGACGTCGCCCTCTCACGGCGAAAACAGGGGTTCGATTCCCCTAGGAACTGTTGTTAAGAAGACTCCCAAGTATTTACTTGGGAGTCTTTCTTACATATTTATTTCTAAGAAAGGAAAGTTATGTCGAAAAAAGAAGAATATGAAAAGCACACCGAAGAGTACATGCTTCCTATCGTTGAAAAGCGTGGGTTTGAACTCTATGATGTGGAATTTGTAAAAGAAGGAAACGATTATTATCTGCGTGCTTATATTGAAAAGCCCGGCGGAATCACCATTAACGATTGTGTAGATGTCAGTCGTGAGATGAATGAGATACTGGATAAGGAAGATTACATTAAAGAGGCATATATTTTTGAAGTATCTTCACCGGGATTGGATCGACCTTTGAAAAAAGACAAGGATTTTGAACGAAATCTTGGCAAACAGGTGGATATTAAAACCTATAAGGCATTTGATAAACAAAAAGAATTTACCGGAGTTTTATCTGCTTACGATAAAGATTCGGTGACCGTAACCTTCGAAGATGGAGATTTTACTTTTTTACGTAAAGACATTTCTCTTATTCGATTAACGATAGATTTTTAATTTCTTATTTATAAAGGAGGCAAACAATGGATAAGGAAGAATTACTGTTAGCATTAAATACTGTGGAAAATGAAAAGAGTATTGATAAGGCATCTTTAATTGAAGCGATTAAGAGCTCTATTTTAAATGCTTGCAAGCAATACTACGGAACAGCAGAAAACATTGTTGTTGATATTGATCCTACTACAGGAGAAAACCATGTTTATGCTGCAAAGACTGTTGTTGACGTAAAGGATTTGCAGGATGAAGCATTGGAACTTACTTTGGAAGAGGCACACGAAATCAATTCTGATTTAGAATTGGGCGATGTAGTTCAGATTGAAATTGATACAAAGAGCTTCGGCCGTATTGTAACAAACTCTTCTAAGAATATGATTATTCAGAAGATTCGTGAAGATGAAAGAAATACCATCTTCAATGAATTCTATGAGAAAGAGCATCAGGTTGTAACCGGTATTGTTCAGAGATACAGCGGTGAAAACATTTCCATTAACCTTGGTAAAGCAGATGCAATCCTTACAAAGAATGAGCAGATTGCTGGTGAGCATTACAAGCCTACCGATCGTATCAAGGTATACATCCTTGAAGTAAGAAATACACAAAAGGGATTACGTATGAGAGTTTCCCGTACCCATCCGGAACTTGTGAAAAAGCTTTTTGAAGAAGAGGTTACAGAAGTTAAGGACGGAATTGTTGAAATTAAGGCAATTGCCAGAGAAGCTGGAAACAGAAGTAAGATTGCTGTTTGGTCCAACGATCCTGATGTAGATCCTGTAGGAGCTTGTGTTGGTATGAACGGAAGCCGTGTAAATGCAATCGTTTCTGAACTTCACAACGAAAAAATCGATATTATCAACTGGGATGAGAATCCTGCTTACTTAATTCAGAATGCATTGTCACCTGCTATGGTTATTTCCGTTATTGCAGATTCTGATGAAAAGTCAGCAAAGGTTGTTGTACCGGATGATCAGTTAAGTCTTGCAATCGGTATGAAGGGACAAAATGCCCGTCTTGCTGCTAGACTTACCGGATTTAAGATTGATATCAAGTCTGAAACTCAGGCAAGAGAATCCGGAGATTTCATTGAATATGATGAAGAGTATGATGATGAATACTACGATGAAGAATACTATGGTGAAGAAGAAGAGTAAACCCCAGAGAAAATGTGTTGGCTGCAATGAAATGAAAGATAAAAGCCAACTGATTCGAATTGCAAAAATAAGTGATGATGAATTTGTTTTTGACAAAACAGGAAAACAAAACGGTCGCGGTGCTTATATTTGTAAATCAAAGGAATGTTTGGAAAAAGCATTTCGAAATAAGGGGTTTGAACGATCCTTTAAATGTAAAATTTCAACCGAGATTTATAATGGTTTAGAGCAGGAGATACAAGCATATGAAGCCTGACAAAGTCTTGTCCATGTTGGGAATTGCAAAAAAGGCCGGAAGCTTGAAGTCGGGAACGTTTCAGGTGGAAGAAGCCGTAAAAAGCGGTACGGCTTATTTGGTAATCGGTGCAATGGACGGCAGTGATCGAAGAAAAAAAGATATTCAAAATATGTGTTCGTTTTACGAGACAGAATATTTTTTCTACGGTACCAAGGAAGAACTTGGAAAGTGCATCGGGAAAGAATATACGGCTTTGGTAGCAATTACCGATGAAAAACTTGCGCATTCCATTACAGACAAGATTGATATCAAGTCTTTTAGATAGGAGGATGTTAGATGGCTAAAATGAAAATCAAAGAATTAGCTGATGAAATCGGCGTTAACAGTAAAGATGTAATACAGTTTTTAAATGAGAACGGATTTGAAGCAAAATCTTCAACAAAGGGTATTGAGGATGAGCAGATTGATTTGGTTCGTGCCAAATTTGCAAAGAAGGAAGAAAAACCTAAGAAAAAGAAGAATATTTCTGTTGTGGTAAATACCGGAAATTCCAGATATAACAAGAATTCCAATAACCGCAGAAGAGATGACAGAAATCAGAGACCTAATGGAGACAGAAGAAACGGAAACGGTGGAAATCGTCCTCAGAGAAATGAGAATCGTCCCACCAGCTTTTCTCCTATTAAGCCTCGTCCCATGAGTGAAAGAACCGTTCGCCCTCAGGCTACCAGAGTTCAGCCTGAAGAGAATGTTAAGCCTCAGGAAAATACAGCTCCTAAGAAGGAGTTTTCTTCCAATAACAGAGGAAACAATAACGCAGAAAAGAAACATGGAAATCGTAACAACGATCGAAATGATTTCCAAAAGAGAAACAACAACGAGAGAAACAACGATAAGAATTTCTCAAAAGACCGTAAAAACAATAATCAGCCTGTAGCTGCTGCAGATACTTCAAAGGCTAAGGACAATTCCAGAGATAGAGATAACGGAAAGAAGAAACACAACCGTGAACATGACGCTTTAGGTAAGAAGCAGGAACGCTATGTAAACCTTGAGAAAAACGGTGGTAAGAAAAAACAGAAGTATAAGAAGGAAACTCCTACCAGAAATGAGGATGAAATCCTTACCATTACACTTCCTGAAAGAATTACCATTAAGGAATTGGCTGAAAAGATGATGGTTCAGTCATCTGAAGTAATCAAAAAACTCTTTATGAAGGGTCAGATGGTTACTGTTAACCAGGCGGTTGATTACGAACAGGCAGAAGAAATTGCTTTGGAATTCAACTGTGTTTGTGAACAGGAAGAAAAGGTGGATGTGATTGCTGAACTTTTGAAGGAAGAGGAAGAGGATCCTAAGAACCTTGTTACCCGTCCTCCTGTAGTTTGTGTAATGGGTCACGTTGACCATGGTAAAACATCCCTTTTGGATGCAATCCGTGATACTAGAGTTACCGATCGAGAAGCCGGTGGTATTACTCAGAAAATCGGTGCTTATGGTGTTTCTATTAATGGACAAAAGATTACATTCTTGGATACACCCGGTCATGAAGCATTTACCGCTATGCGTATGCGTGGTGCATCTTCTACAGATATCGCTATCCTTGTAGTTGCTGCAGATGACGGTGTTATGCCTCAGACAGTAGAAGCAATTAACCATGCGAAGGCTGCCGGAATCGAAATCATTGTTGCAATCAACAAGATTGATAAGCCCAATGCCAATATTGAACGTGTAAAACAGGAATTATCCGAATATGAATTAATCCCTTCTGAATGGGGAGGATCTACAGAGTTTGTACCTGTTTCCGCTCATACTCATGAAGGTATTGATGACTTGCTGGAAACAATTTTGTTAACAGCAGAGATTCTTGAATTAAAAGCAAATCCTAAGCGTAACGCTCGTGGACTTTGCGTGGAAGCTGAGTTGGATAAGGGTCGTGGTGTAGTTGCCACTGTATTGGTTCAAAAGGGTACCCTTCATGTGGGAGACCCTGTGGCTGCAGGAAGCTCTTATGGTAAAGTTCGTGCCATGATCGATGAACATGGTAGAAACGTTAAGAAGGCAGGTCCTTCTACCGCAGTTGAGATTTTAGGTTTAAGTGAAGTTCCCAATGCCGGTGAAATTTTCGTAGCTATGGATTCCGAGAAGGAAGCACGTACCTTTGCTGAAACCTTTGTAAATGAAAACAAGAATAAGTTGATTGAAGAAACCAGAAGCAGAATGAGCCTTGATGATATCTTCTCTCAGATTCAGGCTGGTAATTTGAAAGAGCTTGATTTGATTGTTAAAGCTGATGTTCAGGGTTCTGTAGAAGCAGTAAAACAGTCACTTGAAAAATTGTCCAACGATGAAGTGGTTGTTAAGGTAATTCATGGTGGCGTTGGTGCCATTAACGAAAGTGATGTTATTTTGGCATCTGCATCTAATGCAATTATCATCGGATTTAACGTTCGTCCCGATCCGGCAGCAAAACAGACTGCAGATCACGAAGGTGTAGATGTACGTTTGTATAAGGTAATCTACAACGCAATTGAAGATGTGGAAGCGGCAATGAAGGGTATGCTTGAGCCTATTTACGAGGAACAGGTAATCGGACATGCTGAGATTCGTCAGATCTTCAAGGCTTCCGGTGTTGGTAACATTGCCGGATCTTATGTCTTGGATGGTAAGTTCCAGAGAGATTGTAAGGTTCGTATCAGCCGTGAAGGTGAACAGATCTTTGAAGGTGCTTTGGCTTCTTTGAAGAGATTTAAAGATGATGTAAAAGAAGTAAAAGCCGGATACGAATGTGGTCTTGTATTTGAAGGATTTGATGCTATTCAGGAAGAAGATCAGGTAGAGGCTTACATTATGGTTGAGGTACCAAGATCATGAGTCATAAAAGCATAAAAAGTACGAGATTAAACGCGGAAGTACACAGAGAGTTGTCGAATATTATTCGTGGGGAAGTAAAAGACCCTAGAATTCATCCTATGACAAGTGTGGTAAAAGTGGATGTGGCGGCAGATTTAAAAACTGCCAAAGCATACATTTCCGTACTTGGTTCTGAGGAAGATGCGAAAAACACCATGAAGGGGCTTGAAAGCTCCTCCGGTTTTATTCGTCACGCATTGGCTAAGAATTTAAATCTTAGAAACACTCCTGAAATCACCTATGTTTTAGATGATTCCATTGCATATGGTGTTCATATGTCCCATTTAATTAACGAGGTAGTTGGTGAGAATGAAGATTGATGATTTAATGACAAATGTGAAAAGTGTGGGAATTGCCGGCCATGTTCGTCCCGACGGAGATTGCGTTGGTTCTACGTTGGCTGTTTACAATTATATTTCCGAATATTATCCTTCTGTGGATCTTCATATTTATTTAGAAACCATTCCCAGTATTTTTGGGTTTTTGAAAAATTCAGATAAGATTGAGGAAGCAAAAGAGGAAAAGCTTTCCTTCGATTTATTCATTTGCTGTGACTGCAGAGAATTAAATCGATTGGGAAATGCGGCTCATTATTTTACAGATGCAACCACTACACTTTGCGTTGATCATCATCTAGGAGAGGGAAAATATGCGGATTATGAGTGTATTATTCCCGACGATTCCTCTACAGCAGAGTTAATTTTTGACTGTATGGAGGAAGATAAAATTACAAAAGAAATCGCAGAGTGCCTCTATCTTGGCATGGTTCATGATACAGGCGTATTCCAGTATACCTGTACTTCATCAAAAACCATGAATGTTGCTGGAAAGCTTATGGATAAAGGCATTGATTATAGTCGGATTATTGATGAGACCTATTATCAAAAATCCTACAAACAAAACCTTGTTTTGGGTAAAGCTTTGTTAAAGTCCAAGTTGTATTTAAATGACAAGGTTATTCTTTCTTATATTACAAAGGAAGAAATGGAAGAATACGGCGTGTTACCCAGACATTTGGAAGGCATTGTACAGCAACTTCGAAATACAAAAGAGGCAGAAGTGGCAATTTTTCTTTATCAAACTGATGATAAAGGCTATAAGGTTTCAACCCGTGCCACAGGAGATGTAAATCTTTCGCTTTTGGCAAACAAATTTGGAGGTGGCGGTCACGCCAAAGCTGCGGGATTCTCTGTTCATGAAAATCCCGAAAGTGCAATTCCTAAGATTTTAGCTGAATTGGAAAAGATGTTATAGCTTATGAAAAGCGGATTAATCGTAATTAACAAAGAAGCAGGTTTTACCTCCTTTGATGTGGTAGCCAAGCTTCGCGGAATTTTACATATGAAAAAAATCGGACACACCGGAACGCTGGACCCCAGTGCTTGCGGTGTGCTTCCTATTGTGATAGGAAAAGCCACAAAAGCCGTGGACTTTATGGATGACCATGACAAGGCATATATTGCCACCATTGAGTTTGGTAAAACCACAGATACCTATGACAGTGATGGAGAGGTTTTAAAGACTTCCGAGTTGGTGGTGACCAAAGAAGAAGTGGAAGAAGAGCTTTTGAAATTTATGGGAAAGCAAAAGCAACTGCCTCCCATGTATTCCGCAAAAAAGGTTAACGGAAAAAAACTATACGAACTTGCCCGAGAGGGAATTGAAATTGAACGAGCTGCCTGCGATATTGAAATCTATGACCTAAAGCTGATTTCCTTTTCTTATCCTGAGGCGAAGATATCAGTTTCCTGTTCTAAAGGAACCTATATTCGTTCCCTGATTCATGATTTGGGTCAGAACTTGGGATGCGGAGCTATGATGACAGGGTTACTTCGTACCAAGGCCTGTGGATTTTCTCTGGAAGAAAGCTTTTTCATAAGTGATATTGAAAAGCTTCGGGATGAGAATTGTTTGGATAACATTATCCATCCCTTGGATGAACTCTTTCATTATAAAAAGGTATATTGTCTTCCAGAGTCGGACAAATTATTGGAAAACGGAAACAAGATTCCTTTGGATTTAGCCAAACCTGTGGAAGCACAAATAGATGAGCGTCTGGCAGTGTACCATTCTGATGGAAGATTTGCCGGCATCTTTAAAAAGCAAGAGGATTGTTATAAACCTGAAAAATTTTTCTTGGAATAAATATGGAATATATAAAAGATATTGAACAATTACATTTAGAAAAAGATACATCCATTACCGTTGGTAAGTTTGACGGGATTCACAGAGGCCATGAATACCTGGCAAATCGAATTGTAGCAAATGCCAAAGAAAAAGACAGAGCTTCTGTAGTGGTGACCTTTGACAAATCTCCTCGGTATACCTTTGGTACTTCAGAGGAAAAAAAGCAAAAAAGCCTTATTACCAACGATGAAAGAGCTATGATTCTTTCGGCAGTGGGAGTGGACTATTTGGTGGAACTTTCCTTTACAAAGGAAATGATGAATATGGAGCCAAAGGCGTTTTTGGAATTCCTTTGCGACAAGCTTCATATGAAATACATTACCTGCGGTCCGGATTTTACCTTTGGAAGAAAAGGCTTGGGCAATGTTTCCTTACTAGAGGAATTATCCAAAGAGCTTTCTTTTGAAGCGGATGTGGTGGAAAAAATCAAAGACGTCTCCCGAGATATTTCTAGCACCTATATTCGAGAGGAAATCATTTCCGGAAATATCAAAAAGGCAAATGAGTTGCTAGGCTATGATTATTTCGTTTACGGAGAAATCGTTCACGGAAATCACATTGGTACAAAAATGAAAATGCCTACCATTAATATTCATCCTACTTCGGATAAACTTTTACCTCCCAATGGGGTATATGTTTCCAAAGTATTGATTGATGGGGTTACCTATAACGGCATCACCAACATTGGAATAAAGCCTACCATTAAGGAATCCAAAAAACGTCTTGGAGTAGAGACTCATATTTTTGATTTTGATGAAGATGTATATGGCGAGATAGCCAGAGTGGATTTCTTGGATTTTGTCCGTCCGGAAAAGAAGTTTTCTTCGTTGGATGAATTAACAACACAAATTAGCGAAGACATTCAAAATGCCAAAGCATATTTTTAAATGTTACATTTATGTTACAAACTATTTCAAAATATATTGACTTTTTTGGAATGGGTTGTTATACTCATAAAGGTTTAAAACAGTAGTTGGATTTAGACTACTGTTTTTTGTTTGAAACAAAAAGTATGAAAGGTAGTATTCATGAAAAAAAGCAATGTAATTCAGGCGTTTTCCATTACTTGTTGCGGAGTATTGTTGTTGGGCTTTTGTTTACAGAATCCCTCCAATATTACAGAAGTCTCTGCAGAGAATTTAAAAACGGCTGGAATTTCCAGCGTAATTTCTGTTGATGTGGCAAAAGATTCTGAAGCTTATGCAACTCTTTTGGCTAGTGATTCCAATGTTACTGCAACAGGAACCGGTGAAGATGTTTATGGATATACAAATATCGGTATTGCTCAGGTAGAAGGAAACTTAAATGTTCGTGCCGAAGCATCCGAATCAGGAGAAATTGTTGGCAAGCTTCCCAATGGTGGAGCTTGTGAAGTCCTTTCCCAAGCTGATGGCTGGGTTCAGATGAAATCCGGTGAAGTGGAAGGATATGTTTCTGCAGATTATCTCGTTACAGGAGATGAAGCGGTTGCCCTTGCAAAGGAATTAGCTTGTTGGGTTGCTACCGTTACAGGCGACGGACTTCGTATTCGTTCCGAAGCCTCTACGGATTCTCCCGTAATTATCAATTTAAGTTCCGGTGAAAAACTGGAAGTGGAAGAGAACCTTGGAGATTGGATTAAGGTTTCTGTAGACGGTGAAGAAGGATATGTATCTGCACAGTATGTAAGTGTTGCAGAAGAGTTGGAAGATGCTATGACCTTAGAAGAAATCACCTTTGGTAATGGCGTATCCGACACTAGAGTTTCTTTGGTTAACTTCGCATTACAATTTGTAGGAAATCCCTATGTTTGGGGTGGTACCTCATTGACTCACGGTGCTGACTGCTCCGGTTTTGTAATGAGCGTCTATGCAAATTATGGTATTTACTTGCCTCATTCATCTAGATCACAGGCAAACTGCGGAACAAAGATTTCTGCATCTGAAGCGCAGCCGGGAGATTTATTCTTCTATGGTAGCGGAAGCATCAGTCACGTTGCTATTTATATTGGAAATGGACAGATTGTACATGCTTCTAATAAGCGTACCGGTATTAAGATTTCCAGTGCTTATTACAGAAATCCTTTAAAAGTTGTACGTATTTTGAACTAATTATGCAAATTCAAAAATAAATTGTCATAATGTGTTTACAAAGGGGCTTTTGATATGTTAGAATGCCCATTGTGTGAGTTTACCCTTACTCAGTGCTTTGGATTGTCCAACCCGCACTTAGTATGAGGTGTATAAAATAGGAGGACATTAAAATGATCACAAAAGAAAAGAAACAGGCTATCATTTCTGAGTACGCTACTACACCCGGAGATACAGGTTCACCGGAAGTACAGGTTGCAGTTTTGACAGCAAGAATCGCAGAATTAACTGAGCATTTAAAGGAGAACCCCAAGGATCATCATTCTCGTCGTGGTCTTCTTAAGATGGTTGGTAAGAGACGTAACTTATTAAAATACTTAAAGAACACTGATATTGAAAGATATCGTTCTTTGATTGAGAGATTAGGTCTCAGAAAATAATTTTGTTTTTAAGAGCGGGGTATTTTTATATTCCGCTCTAATTTTAATTGCAGGCATTTGTTCCGAGACCACTGAAAAAGTAAGGAGCATATCCTTGGATTTTCAGTAGTTTCGGCTGCCTGCGAAATAAAGATAATATTTTGCTATGGAGGAAAATTTATGGCAGCAAAAACATTTACTATGAATCTTGCCGGACGTACATTACGTGTAGACGTAGGTCGTGTGGCAGCACAGGCAAACGGAGCCGTTTTAATTCAGTACGGAGATACAACTGTTCTTTCTACAGCAACAGCATCCGACAAGCCTAGAGAAGGAATTGATTTCTTCCCTCTTTCAGTTGAATTTGAAGAAAAGTTATACTCTGTTGGTAAAATCCCCGGAGGATTTAACAAGCGTGAAGGTAAAGCATCAGAGAACTCTGTATTAACTGCACGTGTAATTGACAGACCTATGCGTCCTTTGTTCCCTAAGGATTTCAGAAACGATGTTACCTTAAACAATATGGTAATGTCTGTTGATCCTGAGTGCCGTCCTGAAGTGGTAGCTATGCTTGGTACCGCTATGGCAGCAACTATTTCTGACATTCCTTTTGATGGCCCTTGTGCTATGACACAGGTAGGAATGATTGACGGAGAATTCATTATCAACCCTTCTCAGGAACAGTGGGACAAGGGTGATTTAAAATTAACCGTTGCATCTACATCTGAAAAGGTAATCATGATTGAAGCCGGAGCAAATGAAATTCCGGAAGACAAGATGATTGAGGCTATTTACAAGGCTCATGATGTAAACCAGACCATTATCGCTTTCATCAATCAGATGGTAGCAGAAGTTGGTAAAGAGAAGTTTACCTACACTTCATGTGCAATTCCTGATGAGATGTTTGCAAAGATGAAAGAAATCGTTACACCTCTTGAAATGGAAGAGGCTGTATTTACTGATGTAAAGCAGGATAGAGAAGCAAACGTTAAGGCTATTACCGAGAAGTTAGCTGAAGCTTTTGCTGACAATGAAGAATGGCTTGCAGTATTGGATGAAGCTGTTTACCAGTACGAAAAGAAGACCGTTCGTAAGATGATTTTGAAAGATCACAAACGTCCTGACGGAAGAGCAATCGATGAGATTCGTCCTCTTTCCGCAGAAGTTGATTTGATTCCTCGTGTACATGGTTCTGCTATGTTTACTCGTGGACAGACACAGATTTGCGATATTGTTACTTTGGCACCTTTGTCAGAGGCACAGCGTATCGATGGCCTAGATGCATTTGTTACTGAAAAACGTTACATGCATCAGTACAATTTCCCTTCATACTCTGTAGGTGAAACAAAGCCTTCTCGTGGACCCGGACGTCGTGAAATCGGACACGGAGCATTGGCAGAACGAGCACTTCTTCCTGTACTTCCTTCCGTTGAAGAATTCCCTTATACCATTCGTGCGGTTTCCGAAACATTTGAATCCAACGGATCTACTTCCATGGCTTCTACATGTGCATCTTGTATGTCTCTTATGGCTGCAGGTGTTCCCATTAAGAAGATGGTAGCAGGTATTTCCTGTGGTCTTGTAACTGGCGATACCGATGATGATTATTTGGTATTAACCGATATCCAGGGATTGGAAGATTTCTTTGGAGATATGGACTTTAAGGTTACTGGTACAAAAGACGGTATTACAGCAATTCAGATGGATATTAAGATTCATGGTTTGACTCGTCCTATCGTTGAAGAAGCAATCAGACGTACCAGAGAAGCAAGATTCTTTATTATGGATACTTGTATGTCAAAGGCTATTGATAAGCCAAGAGCTACTGTGAATGAATATGCGCCTAAGATTGTACAGATTCAGATTGATCCTGCTAAGATCGGTGATGTAGTTGGACAGCGTGGAAAGACCATCAACGAAATCATTGAGCGTACCGGTGTTAAGATTGATATTACCGATGAAGGTGCAGTATCTGTTTGCGGTACTGATAAAGCTAAGATGGATGAAGCCATCAATATGATCAACATCATTACAACAGAATTTGAAAAAGGACAGAAATTTACCGGTAAGGTAGTAAGCATTAAAGAATTTGGTGCTTTCGTTGAATTTGCTCCCGGTAAAGAAGGAATGGTTCACATTTCTAAAATTGCCAATGAACGTATTGAACATGTGGAAGATGTGCTTACCCTTGGAGATACCGTTACGGTTGTTTGTCTTGGAAAAGACAAGATGGGTAGAATTAGCTTCTCTATGAAAGACGTTGAAGCATAAGCATTTTATCGGCGCATCCTTGTAAAAGGGTGCGCTGTTTTTATTTGAAGGGATGTATATGGAAAAGGATGTTTTTGTTAGAATTGAAGAATTAATGCCGGAATTGTCAAAAGGACAAAAGAAGCTGGGGGAATACATTCTTCATTCTTATGAGAAAGTATTGAAAACGAAGGCTGGAACCCTAGGAGAAATTGTTGGCGTTAGTGAATCTACGGTGGTTCGTTTTGCCGTATCTTTGGGATATGAAGGCTATCCGGAATTTCAAAAAGCCTTAGAAAAGGATTCCTTAAAACGGATGAATTCTTTGCAGCGTATGGAATTTGCTTCCTATCGATTAGGAGAGCAACAGTCTGTTTTAAATGCGGTTTTACAATCAGATATCAAAAAAATCAAAGAGACCATAGCAGAGATCGATGAAGAGACTTTTTCAAAGGCGGTGGATTCCATTTGCATCGCTAAAAAAGTGTATGTGGTTGGAATTCGAAGCTGTGCACCTTTGGCATCATTTTTGGCTTTTTATTTGAATTTGATGTTTGATGATGTGGTGTTGTTGGAAACCAATAATCCCAGCGAATTGTTTGAGCAAATGATTCATATGGATGTACGTGATGTCTTAGTAGCAATTAGTTTTCCCAGATATTCCATCAGTACCCAAAGAGCCTGCGAGTTTGCCCAAAAGTGTAAGGCCAAGGTAATAACCATTACGGACAGTGTGCAAACCCCCTTGACTCCTTATTCGGACTACACCATAACGGCGAAATCAGATATGGCTTCTATTGTGGATTCTTTGGTGGCACCCTTGTCGGTAATCAATGCTTTGGTTGTGGCAATTTCCATGAAAAAACAGGAAGAGATTTCCGAGACCTTTAAAAAATTAGAATCCTTGTGGGATAAATACGATTTTTACAATCAAGAGGATGAATCATAAATGAGTAAAGTGATTGTGATTGGCGGCGGAGCTGCCGGCATGATGGCCTCTTACGCTGCAGGTATGTGCGGTCATGAGGTTATACTTTTAGAAAAAAATGAAAAGCTTGGAAAAAAGATTTATATCACCGGAAAGGGTAGATGTAATTTTACCAATGCCTGTGAACCGGAAGATTTTTTAAAAAACGTGGTTTCCAATGACAAGTTTTTGTATAGTAGCCTCTATACGTTTTCACCACAGCAGATGATGGATTTTATTGAGGAGTTTGGAACTCCCATTAAAGTGGAACGGGGCAATCGGGCTTTTCCTGTTTCCGACCATGCTTCCGATATTACAAAGGCGTTAAAAAAGGCTATGGATTCCGTGGGAGTGGAAGTAAAGCTTTACGAAGAAGTGGACCATATTCTTACGAAAGATAATGTAGTTTGTGGTGTGGCGATGAAAGATCAAACCACCTATCCCTGCAATCATGTGATTTTGGCAACCGGCGGGAATTCTTACCAAACCACCGGTTCCAACGGTGCAGGATATGAAATGGCAAGAAAACTTCAAATGAAGGTAAAAGAGGTGCATCCAGCTTTGGTTCCTATGGAAACAAAAGAGGAAGATATTTTCTCTTTACAAGGCCTTTCTTTAAAAAATGTAAGTCTTAAAATCAGTGACGGAAAACGCACCTATTTTGATAGCTTTGGAGAGATGCTTTTTACCCATTTTGGAATCAGCGGTCCTTTGGTGCTTTCTGCTTCATCTTATGTTACGGATTTACTTGGGAAAAAGGATCTAAAAGCATACATAGATTTTAAGCCGGCTTTAAGTTATGATAAGTTAGAACAACGAATCCTTCGCTTTGTAAAAGACCATCCGAAAAACAAAATGATTTCTCTGTTGAAGGATATGTTGCCACATAAAGTGGCGGATGTCTTTTTGCAACGATTGGAAATTTCCGGAGAAAAGAACCTTTCCGACCTTACAAAGGAGGAGAGGACAGAGTTGATTGGGATGTTAAAAGGATTTGAACTTTCCATAAAAAAGACACGGGGATTTAAGGAAGCGATTGTTACCAAAGGCGGAATCAGCGTAAAAGAAATCAATCCTTCCACTATGGAAGCGAAAAACATCAAAGGCTTGTCGGTTTGCGGTGAAGTTTTGGATGTGGATGCCCTTACAGGAGGCTTTAATTTACAAATTGCATTTTCAACCGGATATTTAGCCGGAATAAGTATAGATTAGGAGAAAATATATGGGATTTAATGTAGCTATTGATGGACCTGCAGGTGCAGGAAAAAGTACCATTGCAAAACGACTTGCAAAGGAGCTTGGTTTTGTATATGTAGATACAGGAGCAATGTATCGTGCCATCGGATTATATATGTTAAAAAATTCAGTTGATGGGAGCGATGAAGCTGCGGTTAGCGAAGCGGTGAAAAATGTAGAGGTAACTCTTTCTTATGATGATGGAGTACAGTGCGTGTACTTAAACGGTGAAGACGTTTCCGGAATGATTCGTACGGAAGAAGTGAGTGCCTTGGCGTCTCAGATTTCTGCATATCAGGCGGTTCGTGAAAAGCTTTTGGACTTGCAAAGAACCATGGCCAAAAATAATGATGTTTTAATGGACGGAAGAGATATTGGAACCACCATTTTACCCAATGCCGATGTAAAGATCTATTTAACAGCTTCTGTAGAGACCAGAGCGAAAAGAAGATATGATGAATATATTGCAAAAGGACAAACCTGTGATTTGGCGGAAATCGAAGAAGACATTAAAACCAGAGATCACAATGATATGACAAGAAAAATCTCTCCTTTGAAAAAGGCAGATGATGCCATTGAGGTAGATTCATCCAATATGAATATTGATGAAGTTGTAGAAACAATTAAAAATATATGTAAAGAAAAGATGTAAAGATATGAATATCAGATTGGCGAAAAGTGCCGGCTTTTGCTTTGGTGTCAAAAGAGCGGTAGAGATAGTAGAAAAACAAATAGAACAAAACCAAAAGAGAAAGATTTACACCTATGGACCAATTATCCATAATGAAATTGTAGTTTCCGAATTTGAGCAAAACGGTGTTTCTGTAATTGAGGAAAATAGCGATTTGAGTCAATTAGAACCGGGGGTCGTTATTATTCGATCTCACGGAGTTCCCAAAAAGGTGATGGATGAATTAAACAATTTTGGTTTTGAAATTGTGGATGCCACCTGTCCTTTTGTTTTGAAAATTCACAAACTGGTACAGGAATTTGACGAGGCAGGATATGAGATTGTTATCGTTGGAAACGAGACCCATCCTGAAGTGGAAGGCATCATTGGTTGGATTCCTTCTGGGCGCTATCATTGCATTTCGTCTATCGAAGATTTTGAAAATTTAAATATTAGTTTGGATAAAAAAATAGGTATTGTCTCACAAACAACATTCAACTATGATAAATTTCAAGAATTGGTTGAAAAAATTGAACAAAAAGGGTATGATATATGTGCTAAAAATACAATTTGTTCTGCAACGGAGGAGAGACAAAAAGAAGCCGTTGAGATTTCAAAAGAAGTTGACGCAATGATAGTAATTGGTGGGAAGTCTTCTTCCAACTCACGAAAACTCTATGAGATTTGCAAATCAAATTGTAACAATACTTACTTTATACAGACAGATGATGATTTAGATTTGTCGGTACTTCAATCCATTGACGATGTAGGTATTACAGCGGGGGCTTCCACCCCAAAGAAAATTATTGAGGAGGTTCAAAAGAAATGTCAGAAATGAGTTTTGAACAAATGTTGGAAGAATCTTTTAAAACTATAA
>JAILJP010000038.1 GCA_024694625.1 Lachnospiraceae bacterium
CGAGGGGGTCACTGAGGTCACAAATTAAATAAATATGACTTTGAAACAGCTGGTGGACAGTAGTGCCTGCCAGCTGTTTTGTCTGTTCTTTTAAGGCAAAAATAATATCGGAGTTTTCTTTTAGAAATTGCTCCATTCCGCTTTCGTATTGAAACAATGGGGTAATCTGAACCCCCGGGTTTGTTGTTTCAAAAGTTTGTATGGCTTCCGGAAGAAAGTAAAGTGCCTGACGAACCATTAAGCTGATGGAGATATTATCGGTATATTTTGTGCTGAAGTTTTGCCCCTGTTCAATGGCTCTTTTCATATCGGCACGCATGCCGGAAAGATAGGTTACAAACTGCTGACCGGCAGGAGTGAGAGTGGCGCCTTTTCCGTTGCGGACAAATATTTCAAAACCAACCTCTTCCTCTAATAATTTAATCTGATAAGAAAAAGTAGGCTGGCTGACAAACATATTCTCAGCACCTCTGGAAAAGTTCTGAGTGTGCGCCAGCTCGATACAGTAATCAATTTGCTTTGTAGTCATAGTCTGCTCCTGTTATTTAAAAATTAAATAGAATATTAAATCTTTCTATTGGATATTATAAAACCGTGGTAAGATAATGTAAACAGAAAACAGAAAATGATAGGAGGAAACAAAATGGAAAAAACATTAATCGCTTTTTTTTCAAGAGCAGATGAAAACTACTTTGGCGGAGCAATGAGATATGTAAAGGTGGGAAATACACAAATCGTGGTGGAGCAGATGAAGGAACTGATTGATGCAGATACCTTTAAGATAGAAATGCAAAATCCCTACTCACCGGTTTATATGACTTGTATCGAGGAAGCAAAAAAAGATTTAAGAGAAAATGCCCGTCCAGAGCTGACACATTATCTGGACAGTATTGATGAATATGACACGATAATCCTGGCTTATCCCAACTATTGGGGCACATTCCCTATGGCGGTGGCAACATTTTTGGAACGATATGATTTTTCGGGAAAAACCATACTTCCTCTTTGTACAAACGAAGGCAGTGGGATGGGCTCCAGTGAAGGTGATATCAAAAAATACGCCAAGGGTGCAGAGGTAAAAAAGGGACTTGCGATTACAGGAAGCAGAGCAGAGGCTGCAAAGCCGGAACTGGAAAAATGGTTGCTTTAAAATTATCTAGGAGATATAGTTTATGAATTACGAAAAAGGTTATGTGTACGAATTAATGGAAAAGGGTGGTCCTACGGATGTAAGGGAGCCTTATTTTAAAGAAGCAGTGGATGAAATGATGAGGGCAAGAATTCTTTGTGCAAAGGCCAATGCAAAGATGCCGGATGACCATACCTATGTCAGCGATTTAGAGGAGTTGTTTGGAAGAAAACTAGATGATGTGAGAATCCTTACACCCTTTACCTGTGATTTTGGCAACCGGGTAAAGTTTGGAAAAGGGGTTTTTATCAATCATTCGGCGATTTTATCTGCATCCGGGGGAATCGAATTTGAAGATGGTGCTATGGCTGCGCCCGGGCTTCGAATCGCCACCATCAATCACGATATGAATGAGCGGCATACCAAATATACCTACGGAAAAGTCACTATAAAGAAAAATGCGTGGCTGGGAATGAATGTAACTATTTGTCCCGGAGTGACTGTTGGAGAATATGCAGTCGTGGGAGCCGGAGCTGTTGTAACAAAAGATGTACCGGACTATGCAGTGGTAGGTGGTGTGCCTGCAAAAGTGATTAGGATGCTTGATCCGACCGAGCAGAAGGAATAAAGATATGGGTGAAGAAGGCAAAATCATGGAATTATACAAGGACTATTGGGATTACATGATAGAGAAAAATACTGAGGGTCTTAGAAGTTTGATGTCTTTAGACTATTGTCTTTATCATATGACAGGAGTGAAGCAGTCCGCTGATGAGTTTTTAAAAGGATAAAAAAATGGAACTTTCAATTATTATTCAGCGGTGCATGATGACATAGTAGTTGATGTAAAAGAAAACGAGGCAACTATGACAGGAAAAAGCAGAGTAGTTGCAGCAATATATGGTGGAGGAAAATCCAGCTGGAGGCTTCAGGGGGATTTTACTCTTAGAAAAGAAAATGGACAATGGAAGTTTTTAAGTTCGAGAGCATCTACATATTAAGGAGGATAAAAATGGAAAGTGTAGTATTAAACAACAAATTAGAGTGTCCTGTAGTAGGAATCGGAACATTTATGCTATCGCCAGCTGATGCCCAGAATAGTGTTAGAGAAGCACTAAAAATGGGATATCGTCTGATTGATACAGCAAATGCTTACGTGAATGAACGTGCTGTAGGAAGAGGCATGAAAGAAAGTGGTGTGGATAGAAAAGATGTATTTTTGTCTACAAAGCTATGGCCTTCAGAATATGAAAATGAAAATGCGGTTGATGAAACTTTGGAGCGTCTTGGAGTGGATTATGTGGATTTGCTTTATATCCATCAGCCGGCAGGAAACTGGATGGCTGGCTACCGACAACTGGAAAAAGCCTATAAGGAAGGAAAAGCAAAATCCATCGGTATCTCAAACTTTGAAGGAAAGTATATAGAGGAACTTCAAACAAAATGGGAAATCGTGCCCCAGTTTATTCAGGTAGAAGCGCATCCTTATTTCACTCAAAAGGAATTGCGACAGACGCTGGATAAATATGATATTAAGCTTATGAGCTGGTATCCTTTGGGTCATGGAGATAAAGCTTTGATTGAGGAACCTTTATTTGCGGAACTTGGAAAGAAATATAGTAAGTCATCAGCGCAGATTATACTTTGCTGGCACACCCAGATGGGATTTGTGGTAATACCGGGCAGTAAAAATGTGGCTCATATCAAGGATAATCTTGATGTTTTGGACTTTAAACTTACGGATGATGAGATGGAAGAAATCGCTAAACTGGATAAGAACGAGAGATACTACCATAGAACGGATGCACAACTTGCCCAGTTTGCAGGATGGAAACCGGAGTTTGAAAAATAGGGACGGTTCTTTTGTCTTCATTTTTGACAATCTAATATTTAATAGAATTACAGTGGGTAAGAGGCGTGCGTCTTCTTATCCACTTTTTTATATCACTAAAAAGTTAGAGTATGCTAACAAAAGTGCAACACTAAGATTGACTTTGTATAGTTGGTATAATAAAATGATTGTTAGCGATAACTAACATGCGCGGAAAGGAGAAAAAAAGATGTCAAATCTTACAATTGAAAAAGTAATCGGAAGAGAAATTTTGGATTCCAGAGGAAATCCCACGGTAGAGGCAGAGGTAACACTTTGCGACGGAACCGTTGCTTTGGGAACTGCTCCCAGTGGAGCTTCCACCGGAGAGTTTGAGGCTTTGGAACTTCGTGATGATGATAAAAACAGATACCTTGGAAAAGGTGTAACAAAGGCAGTGGAAAACATCAACACAACAATCAATCAGGCAGTGAGTGGATTGGATGCATCTGATACTTATGCAGTTGATGCGGCTATGTTAAAAGCAGATGGTACAAAGGATAAATCCAATTTAGGTGCCAACGCAATTTTGGCAGTTTCCATTGCAACTGCAAGAGCAGCAGCAAAGTCACTTGGTATTCCGTTGTATCGTTTTCTTGGAGGAGTTTCCGGAAACCGTTTACCTGTTCCTATGATGAATATTTTAAATGGTGGAGCCCATGCAGATAGCGCAGTAGATACTCAGGAATTTATGATTATGCCGGTAGGAGCACCTTCCTTTAAGGAAGCCCTTCGCTGGTGTGCGGAAGTGTTCCACAGCTTAAAGGCTTTAATTAAAGATATGGGTGATGTTACCGCTGTAGGTGATGAAGGTGGTTTTGCACCCAATCAGTTAAAGAGTGATGAAGAAGCCATTGAAAAGATTTTAGAGGCAATTAAAGCAGCCGGATATGAGCCGGGAAAAGACTTTATGATTGCTATGGATGCAGCCTCTTCAGAGTGGAAGAGTGAAAAAGGAAAAGGCTTTTACAAGCAACCGAAATCAGGAAAAGAGTTTACTTCCGACGAGCTGATTGACCACTGGGAAAGCCTTGTTGATAAATATCCCATTATCTCTATTGAAGACGGTCTGGACGAAGAGGACTGGGAAGGCTGGCAGAAGATGACAGAAAGAATCGGTCACAAGGTTCAGCTGGTTGGAGATGACCTTTTTGTTACCAATACAGAAAGACTTAGCAAAGGTATTTCTCTTGGTGCAGGAAACTCCATCCTCATTAAGTTAAATCAGATTGGTTCTGTTTCTGAAACGTTGGAAGCTATTAAGATGGCTCACAACGCCGGATATACTGCAATTTCTTCACACAGATCCGGAGAAACAGCAGACACCACCATTGCTGATTTGGCAGTTGCATTAAATACCTGTCAGATTAAGACAGGAGCCCCCAGCCGTTCTGAGCGTGTGGCAAAATACAACCAGCTTCTTCGTATCGAGGAGGAACTGGGAGCTAGTGCTGTATATCCTCAGATGGATGCATTTCATGTAAAGAAATAATAATTTGCTTCGGTGAATTTGAAAGTAAAAGGCGATGTCCTATGGGGCATCGCCTTTTAAATAAAGAAGAGAAACAGTAGTTACCAAGATTTACTGGAGGGGATAGTTTTCTTTAAATGACGGAAAGTCAAAGTTTTGTACAGAAGTTAAAGGCTCTTTGGAATATTTTTCCACTCTTTCATCAGAAATTGTGCCGGACCAGTTCAAACCAAATGCAAAATCATAGGTATTTCCATTTGAATCCACATAACATTCCATGTCTCTTGGCATGTCATCCACTTGAGCTTCAACTGCTTCCATGGAAGCCGGCTGCTGGAAGATCAAAAGTCCATTTGGCTCGGTTTTTCCCTGAATGATTTCTGCAACAACTTGATCGTACTGTTTGTAGGCACCGAGTGATGAGTAGTTGACCAAAATAACATCTGCTAAAGGCTCCACTTCACTCCATACCATGCCTCTTTCCATAGAAACAGAAGCGATTACAGGAATATCTCCGGCAACCGAAGAAGCATACTGCAGGGCAACAAGAGAACCGTAATTTTTATCATTTCCTTCTGTGGAATTTCCTTTATAGGAACGGTTTTCTTTTGAACCATCTTCGCTGGTAACTCCACCAATTGAGGTATCCCGAGCAGTAGATGCAGTATATTGTTCATACTGCAATGAAACAGGATAAAATTCCAATTCAGTATCTTCGGGTTCGCTCTGATCAAAGACGCCAGTTGTATGGTTTGAATAGGAAGAAGTATATGCACCTTTCATTCCGACAAGAATAAAATCACAAGAAGCAATTTTATCTGCAGATGCCCGGATAATATCATCTTCGGTATAGGTAGCATTTCCTTCAGCGTCATTTTCTCCGCTGGGATCTTTTACTGTATCAGTAACAATGTTAAAATACTGACCTAAAATATCTAAATCCATACCGGGATCCCAACTTGGGGTACCTTTTGTTACACCGTTGAAAAAGCTAACACTGTCATTTGTACTGTAAGTATATGGTACATAAACGGTTTGTTTTTCTGTACTTACTTCACCATTTATGGTTCCATCATTTTTAATCATAACGACAGATTCTCTCTGAGAGTCAAGTCCAACATCAGATGAAGCATGCTCATCAAAAAGAGAAGCTGCATATGTGCTATCATTGTAAGGATTTTCAAACATTTTCAAATTCATCATGGTGGTGATATAGTCTGAAGCGGCAACAGAGATGATTTCGTCCGCTTTTTCTTCTCCATTATTGGAAACAAGAACTTGATATGCTTCTTTTACAACATCCATTTCACCATATCCGCCTAAGAGGTTTCCACCTCTTTCCCAAACAATAGCAACTCGTTCTGCAGGGGTTAAATCTTCTGTTCCCCATACACCGTTACTCCAATAGCCGTAAACACCTTCACCAAAATCTCCGAAAACACCCCAGTCAGTAATGGTGAGTCCATCATATCCATATGCATCTAATAACTCATACTGGAAATCATTGAAGGCACCGGCATATTCTTCTTCGCTGTAGGGATTTCCATTTTCATCTACATTTACAGCATATTCTGTCATGAGACCGGAGCTTCCTGTGAGGCCCGGTAAATTTAATACACCATCTAAATAGGTGATAAGATGAGCTTCATAATTATCACCGGGGAATACAGCATATCGTCCTTCATAGAGATGATCATCTCGTCCACCTTCGGTTGCACCGGCACCGGCAAAATGCTTGGTAAAGCAATAAACAGATTCTTCACCCCATCCTAAATCCGTACCGTCTTCGTCATAAGTGGATTGCATTGCATTTACATAGGCTGTTGCTATATCAAGAGTAAGTTGAGGATCTTCACCGTAAGTTCCACCGGAACGGTACATAACAGGAGATGAAATATCCACCTGAGGTCCTAAAAGCGCTGTTACACCTACGGCACGATATTCTTTTGCGGTAAGATTTCCTAATTCAGCAGCTAATTCTGGATCCATAGTGGAGCCCAAAGCGGTTGTGTCAACCGCTCCGGAAACATTTATAGGGTCGGTAGAAATCATAGCCGGAATACCGTAGTAACTGCTTTCAGCTACTTCTTGGATTGCATTGGTCCATTTTGCATGTTCTTCTCCGCCTGCGGAAATAGAACGAGTGACACCTCCACGACCACCTGCCATCAAATATGTATAGGAATCGTCATCCGTGGCAAGGGGCTCAGTGGTTAAATCACCCCATCCGCCGTGAGCTAAAATAGCGGCTTTTTCTTCACCTTCCATCTGCTGAACTAAATCAGCAGTTCTGGTTTCTGTATCATTTCGCCAATCTTCATAGACGTCTAATTCTCCATTTTGGTTTAAATCTTTAAACGCATAGCCATCATCTTCGATGATTTCTACGCCGGATGTTCCGGAAAGTCCCAAAGTGGCGCCGTCTTCATTTTCAATTAATATCCAATTGTCATTTGTTTTTGTTACAGTATATTTTGCTCCTTCACTAGGTGACGGCATATATACCGTGGTTTCCTCTTTAGAAGTGTTTTTGGTGGTTATGTTTCCACAACCTACCACTGAAAAAGCTGCTACCGCAGAAAGTAACAGTGCAAACACCCTTTTTCGTTTCATGTTATATAACCTCCCTGTTGCGCTTAGTTTTGTTTATAAGGATCCTTATATGGATCATTGGTGCTGCTACCGCTATCAGATGTATTGCTATCTGATTTCTCAGTGACAGTCTCCTGGGTTGTTTTGTCTTTTGATGAGCCACAGGCTGTTAAACTACCAAGTACACATAGTGACATCAACAAAAAAAACAGAATTCTTTTTTTCATTTTTTTTCCTCTCTTTTCTTAAGATTTTTTGCAATATATGCAAAATGTTGATGATTGAGAGTATAGCAGTTGCGTTTTTTTAAAAGTGAATTGAAACATAACCTGTTATTTGACAACGTAAATTGCAAAATATAGATATAAAAATTTGTTATAATACTTATTAATAAGGAGAAGCTGGGTTATGTTATATAAAGTTGCTGTGGTTGAGGATGATAAAAGACAGGTGGAAATCCTTTCTTCATATTTTCAAAAAATCAGTCTGCAGGAGAATTACGCTTTTGAACTTGACTGCTTTGAAAGTGGAGAGAGTTTTATGTTCAACTATAAGCCGATTTATCATTTGATATTGATGGATATTGGACTTTCCGGTATCAATGGAATGGATACGGCAATTTGGTTGAGAAAAATAGATACTGATGTAACATTGGTATTTATTACAAATATGGTTCAATTTGCAGTGCGGGGATATGAATTAAACGCATTCGATTTTTTGGTGAAACCTTTAAACTTTGATAGTTTTAAATTAAAAATTTATCGTATCATTGCACATTTAAATACGAGAATCGGTCGCCAAATTTCCATATCTCAGGGAGAGGACATTTATCGTATTTCGGTGAATCGGATTGTCTATGTGGAAATACGTGGACACAAAATAACTTACCATACAACGGAGGGGGAACTGTATTCGTATGGAAGTTTAAAAACAGTAGAAGAGGAAATTGCATCCACGTCATTTTGCAGATGTAATAGTTGCTACCTGGTAAATCTTGGCTATGTACAAAAAGTAAACAGTAACAGTGTGATTGTAAATGGTATAAAACTTCAAATGAGTCGACCAAAGAAAAAGGAATTTATACAGGAGTTAAATGCTTATATGGGAGAAAATATATAATGAATTTATTTAGTGTAGCACCTTATTATATCTATTTTTCGATTACTCTTTTATTAGCAAATGGAATATTTTTGCTAAATTTTGAACGTAAAAATTTTTTCCCTATACGATTAGGTGTTAGTATATGTATCATGTTTTTGGCTACCTATGTCCTTTTTCACTTTGATGGGACAGTAGTATTTGATTGTATAATTTTCATGCTTATCCTTTTTTTGACATTTTTTTTAATACAGTTTTGTCTCTCTGTTAAACCGGCATTGGCCGGATTTGTTTCGCTGGCCGGTTATAGTGTTCAATTTATAACTTCGCAGATTATTTATTTGTTGTCTCATATAGTGATTCGTATACCGCATCCGATTGGTAATTATGTATTTGTTCTGATTTTTTCTTTTTTAACACTGCTTGGATACCTGCTTTTTTATTTGTTTTTTGGGAAAAAGATGAATTCCAATATAGAGATTCAGGTTGGGAAAACGCCACTGCTTATTTTTTTGATGTTGGTAATTCTTGTAGAGATTATACTTTCTGATATTTTCCGTATTGATAGGCATAATAATTCTTTGGAAGTTTTTCTATTGATTCTGTGTGCATTTGTAGTGTTTTTGTTGCAATTTTCCACCTTGAATATACGTACTTTAGAAGATGAAATCGAGGTTATAAAAGAATTATATTCAAAAGAAATTGAACAATACAAGTTTTCTCACAGCATGATGGATATGATCAATTTAAAGTATCACGATATACGACATCAGATTCGTGATATTGGCCAGCAGGCAATGATGTCAAAAGAAGTAATCAGTGAATTGGAAGATGCTGTAGGAGTATATGATTCTTTGTTTAAAACGGATAATGTGGCAATAGATGTTATACTTGCAGAAAAAAGTTTAATATGTCAGAGGCATCACATCACGTTGAGCTGTATTGTAGATGGAAAGCAACTCAATTTTTTGAAAGAAGCAGAGATTTATTCGCTGTTTGGAAATCTTTTGGATAATGCAATCAGAGCAGTGATGGATTTACCTGTTGAAATGCGAATGATTAGTCTTTCTGTGAAGAAAGAAAATGATTTTATTACAATCTGTGAGTACAATTATTTCAAAGGAGATATAAGTTTTTCAGATGGATTGCCGCTTACGTCTAAGAAGGACAGTTCCAACCATGGCTACGGAACACGGAGTGTTCTTTATACAGCTGAAAAATATGGTGGAACTGCATCTTTTTATACCGACCATCAGATTTTTTATGCAAATATTATATTTTTGCTTTGAAGTTTTGCAGGGCCTTCTTTTGTAATCAAAGAGCACTTGTTGGACAGACTTCTTAAAAATCCATCTGCGTAACCGTAGGGAAGTACGCCAACGCGCGTAGTTTTATCTGTGGTATGATTCCTTCGATATTCCTTTGGGGTGATTTTAAATTTTTCCTTAAAGACATTTTGAAAATAAGCCTGGGAAGAAAAACAAAGGTATTCGCTGATTTGACAGTAGCATTAAATACCTGTCAGATTAAGACAGGAGCCCCCAGCCGTTCTGAACGTGTAGCAAAATACAACCAGTTGCTTCGAATTGAAGAAGAGTTGGGGGATAGTGCTGTATATCCCGGAATGGATGCATTTCACAAAAGTTGGTAAGAAGTTGAGCATAAGAAATAGCTGTAATGGGATTTCTATGTGCCAAAGTTTTTGGACATATGAAGTTCATTACAGCTTTTTTAATTTTAATTTAGTTTCGTTTTCGTTCGTTTTATTTCATGCCCTTCACTCTTATTTCCTGTTCAACGGGACAGCCTGTAGCGTAGTCATAACGAATGGTGCCCTCTTCACATCTTTGTCGTGTATAGCCGTCAACTTGATAGCTTGGTTTTTTATCTTTTCTCCAAGGGCGGCAGGCCCATGGAAATCCACGGAAAGGATCTACGATTTCATTTTGATGATTCAAAATACAGTCATGAAGG